>NZ_JANSHP010000041.1:0-77776 GCF_047502605.1 Synechococcus sp. RC10A2 | reverse complement strand
GCAGAACCTTGGGGCTTTGCCTTCAGGAACTGTCTAGAGGCGCTTTGACAACGCCTTTGCGACGACCGTGTAAGAATCCCCCGCCTTCAGGCCGGGGAGGATGTCAATTGGTTAAGTCGTCAACCCAGGGATCCCATTGCCCCAAGGTGGTTGGCCAGCGCCCCCAGGCTGGCATAGACACCCTGGAGAGAGGCAAGGGCTTGATCCCAAAGGGTGTGGGTCAGCGACCACCTGTCCAACCCCATGGCACCGCACAACAGCAGCAAGTAGAGGTTGGCAAAGGTGAAGAGGGAGGCTGCCCGCTCCCGGCTGTGCGGCTCCTGGAGCAACTGCACCGCCTTCCAAATTAGAAGGGATCCCAGCAGGGTCGCCGCGCTCAAGTAAAAGGATCCCAGCACGTGCAAAGGGTAAACCAGCAGTAGACTGACCGGCACCAGCAACAGGGCGTAGAGAAGAATCTGGGCGGCAGTCGGCCTTTCTCCGGCCACCACCGGCAGCATCGGCACCCCGGCGCGGGCATAGTCTTCTCGCTTTAAAATCGCTAGGGCCCAGAAGTGGGGCGGGGTCCACAAAAAGATGAGGGCAAACATCACCCAAGCAGCCCAGCTCAGCTCGCCCGTAGCCGCTGCCCAGCCCACTAAAGGGGGGATCGCCCCCGCTGCTCCGCCGATGACGATGTTCTGGGGGCTGGAACGCTTCAGCCAGTGGGTATAGACCCCTACATACACCAGGATCCCCGCCATGGCCAAGCTGGCAGCCAGCAAATTGGTAAAACAGGCCAGCAAGCCAAAGGACATCACAGCCAGGATCCCGGCAAACCTCAGGGCATGGCGTGCCCGAATGCGGCCAGAAGGCAAAGGACGATGGCGGGTTCGCTCCATCATCCGATCAATATCGGCGTCGTACACCATGTTGATGACATTGGCTGCTGCCGCCGCCATCCCCCCCCCCAAGAGGGTGACGCCAAACTTGAAAGGATCCGTATTGCCCGCCATCCACATGGCTCCAGCCGTGGTCATCAGCAAGAGGGCGATGATCTTCGGCTTCACCAACTGGCTATAGCTGCGCAAAACCTGCGCAAGACTTTGGTGATGGCCAAAAGGGATCCCTGTCACCGTGTTCTGACAAGGATCTGGACGGTAGGTTTGAAGGATATCTGCCATGGAACTACTTGCCGTTGATCTCTGCGGCCGCGGCTACCCTCCGAGGGCTCCGGGGAGAGCTTCCTTCCTCCTGGCTTTCAAGGCTGTTGCTCGTACGCCAGGCCAGCACCGTAAAGCCCAGCAAGCACCCCAGCAAAGCTGCCCCAATCATCTGGTGGGCTACCGTCAAGGGCTCCACCTGCAGCCGGTAGCGATAGGTAAGAACGCCAACCCCTACTTGCGCCAGCAAAAGGCCCACCGAACCATGGCCCAGCAGCTTGAGAATCCGCGGGAGCTGCCGGCGTCGCCAACTTGTGGCCACCGCCACCACCAACACCGCCAGTGTGGCCGGAGCCACCCCCAGCAAGTGACCGTTCATCACCCCGCACAGCTCGCCAGCAGCTAAGCACTGGTGCAACGCCCATTGGGAAGCCACCAAAGCTCCGAGAAGGCTCTGGACGTACACCAGCAGCACTGCCCCCAAGCCGAGCCAGGGCAAGTAGCCAACAGAAGCTCTTCCCTCCTCCGAAGGAGCGACGCTTGGCAGGGCCAGCAATCCCAAGGTGAGCAGCGTGGCAAAAAACAGCAGGCCCGTGCCCAGGTGAGCCGTCACAATGTCAAAGCGCAACAGCTCCGTTACCGTCAGCCCGCCCAGGATCCCTTGGGCCACGACCAAGACAAAAGCCCAGCTCAGGCCCCAGGGCAGCCAAGCGGGCAAGGCCTTGCGCTTCAGCCAGGCAAACCCCGTTAGCAGCAGGGTGGCCAAGCCCACCCCAGCAGCCACCAGGCGGTGAAACCACTCCAGAAACACCTGCAGGTTCATCTGCTCAGTGGGGACAAGCTCTCCATAGCAGAGGGGCCAATCTGGACAGGATAAGCCAGCATTCATGACTCGAGTGGCACTGCCCAGTCCCATCAACAGCCAAGTGGCCGCTGCTAAACCCAGCAAGGCTTGCCCCATGCGCAGGGAAAGCTCCCTAGACGGCAAGGGATGAGCGTGAGATTGGGAAATCGAAGAGTCCATCGCCGTTGAAAAAGTTATTGCAAGTCAATCCAAGCTCGGAATAATCTGCATAAAAAATAATCGAGATCGATACTTAAGCTATCCATTTCAGTTAGCGAACTTAATTCAATAGGTCTTTGAGGTCTAACTGGCTCAGCATCTAGCTATAGGCAGACAAGGAGACTGACTCCCCTGTAACGGATCCTAAATGCAGACTTGCGGCTGGCGAAGGCTTTTTAAGAATTTCTTTGTGCTGAGCCACGCCTCCTCTGCATGCATCGTTCATCTTCCAGAAGCTCTGTCGATCCTGCCAATCAAGCCGCTCCCCTCTACCAATTCCCAGCGATGAAGATTCTGAAGAGATCCCTAAGCCTGGGCAATCCTCTCCAGCTCCCGTGACCTAAATGGATATGAAGGATGGGTGTGGCCCGCTTCGGCTCTGTTCGCAGAACAGATTTTGTCTAGGGCGGGCGTGCCTTGCATTTGCAGTGGGGAAGAGCAGTCGTGAGTGCGCTCAGTAACATCATTTTGGTGGGTATTGGGGTTCTGCTGACCCTGGCCAGCCTCTGGTATGGCCAGAATCACCATCTGCTTCCCGAAGCAGCGGCCAACTCGGCTCCTCTGTTCGATAGCCTCTTCAACAGCACGATCACCATCGCCACGGGGATCTTTTTGGTGGTGGAGGGGGTGCTTCTCTACTGTGCCATCCGTTACCGCAAGCGGCGGGGCGACCGTGGGGATGGGGATCCCAACCACGGCAACGTGCTGCTGGAGATCGTCTGGACAGCGGTGCCAGCAGTGATCATCCTCTGGCTGGGCCTGGCCAGCCTCGATGTCTATCAGGCGGTGTATGGGGGCGCCGATGTGGGCGGTCACATCCACACGGCCATGGCGATGGAGCCCTCCCAAGACTCAGCAGCAGGGGATCCGGACTATGCCTACACTCCCGCGCTGCTGCCCGGAAAGGAGATGGGCCAGCCGGAGCTGGTTGTCCAAGTTCAGGGCATGCAATATGCTTGGGTATTCACTTATCCGGAGTCGGGTTTGGTGGCTGGCGAGCTGCACCTTCCTCTTAACAAGCGGGTGCGCCTTAATATGACGGCTCTGGATGTCAACCACGCCTTCTGGGTGCCGCAATTTCGCCTCAAGCAAGATCTCATTCCGGGCCGAGAAACCCACTTGGAGTTTGTGCCCACGCAGTTGGGAACTTACCCCATCGTCTGCGCCGAGTTGTGTGGCCCTTACCATGGGGTGATGGCCGGGCAACTAATTGTGGAGACGCCGGAAGAGTTCGAGCGCTGGCAGCAGGAGCAAGTTTTGGCCGCCGGTGGAGAGGGTGGCGCCCTTGCCCTGGCGGCGGACTCGCCGTCACTGCCTCTCCAGCACGGGCATCGTCTGGAATTTTCTCCGTCGGAGTCTGCCTTTGTCCAAGTTCACCGGCAACGTTTGGGCCTCTCGCCGGCTGAGCTGGCCTCTCTCCAACTCCCCCTTGACGCACATTCTGGTGACGCCAGTAGGAGCTTCTTGCCATGACCCAGCTACAGGACAATCCCACCCTTGCCGCTGCCCCCAAAGCCAGCCTGGATCCTCCCGCCGAGCCTTGGTGGCGCTTTTTTACCTTCTCCACCGATCACAAGGTCATTGGGATCCAGTATTTGGTGACCACCTTTTTCTTCTACTTGGTGGGGGGAGCGCTGGCCACAGCGGTACGGGCGGAGCTGGCTACCCCAGAGGCGGACTTTCTCGGCTTTGAGCGCTACAACGGGGCCTTTACCCTGCACGCCACGATCATGATCTTTTTGTGGATCGTGCCGGCTTTGATGGGGGGCTTTGGCAACTACCTGGTGCCGCTGATGATCGGGGCGCGGGACATGGCCTTTCCCAAGCTGAACGCCGTCGCCTTTTGGCTGGTTCCACCCAGTGGCCTTTTGCTGCTGGCCAGCTTGTTTATCGAGGCCCCCTCAGCTGGCTGGACCTCGTATCCGCCGCTGAGCCTCATCAGTGGCAAGGTGGGAGAAGAGCTCTGGATCTTGAGCATTTTGCTGGCCGGAACCTCTTCGATCCTGGGGGCCGTGAACTTCATCACCACCATCCTCAAGATGCGCCTGCCCGGCATGAAGATGGAGGATATGCCCTTGTTCTGCTGGGCGATGCTGGCCGCTTCCATCATCACGCTCATTGCAACGCCGGTTCTGGCGGGGGCGCTGATCCTGCTCAGCTTTGACCTGTTGGCGGGCACGGCTTTCTTCAACCCCAGCGGCGGCGGGGATCCGGTGGTGTACCAGCACATGTTCTGGTTTTACTCCCACCCGGCGGTGTACATCATGGTTTTGCCGGTGTTCGGCATGATCTCGGAGATCTTGCCGGTGCACGCCCGCAAGCCCATCTTTGCCTACAAAGCCATTGCCTACTCCAGCTTGGCCATCTGTTTTTTGGGCTTGATTGTCTGGGTTCACCACATGTTTACCAGCGGCACTCCCGACTGGATGCGGGTGTTTTTCATGATCGCCACCATGGCCATTGCCGTTCCCACCGGGATCAAGGTGTTTAGCTGGCTGGCGACTCTCTGGGGCGGCAAGATCCACTTCCGCTCGGCCATGTTGTTTGGCATGGGCTTTATCTCCATGTTCGTCATCGGCGGCTTGAGCGGGATCATCCTTGCTTCGGTGCCGTTGGATATCCACGTCCACGACACCTACTTTGTGGTGGCCCACCTACACTACGTGTTGTTTGGCGGCAGCGTCTTTGGCATCTATGCCGGCCTCTACCACTGGTTCCCCAAGATGACCGGGCGGCTGCTGAACGAGTTCTGGGGGCGGGTGCATTTTGTGTTGACCTTTGTCGGCTTCAACATGTGCTTTTTGCCGATGCACAAGCTGGGCCTGATGGGCATGCCCCGCCGCGTGGCCCAGTACGACCCGCAATTTGCCGACCTCAACTGGATTAGCTCCGTGGGGGCTTTTGTTCTAGCCATTTCCACGCTGCCCTTCTTGGTGAACGCCATCTACTCCTGGGTGGCCGGGCCCAAGGCCGGCGACAACCCCTGGCAGGCTCTAACCCTGGAGTGGGCGACTTCTTCCCCGCCGCCTGCCCACAACTTCTACGGGGATCCCATTCTGCTGACCGGCCCCTACGACTACGGCCTGCACAGCAAGGAGACTTTGGATTACTTTGCCGCCCAGTTGCAGAGCTTGCGGGAGCTGGCGTTGGCGGAAGCAGAGCCTACGACTTCTTCTTAGCAGGGGGTCTCCATCTTCTACTCACCGGGCATTCCAGTCTTGATCCCGGCTGGGCTGGCCACACGGTCTCAGGAATTCTAAGGTTCGATTGGTTTATTTTTTGAGTGGAGAAGAATATGCAAGGATCCCTTGCTGCTGATGCCTTGATAGCCGGCCACACTCAGGCCCACACCGCTCACGCTGAGCACCCAGATCATCGCATTTTTGGTCTGCTGATGTTCTTGGTGGCGGAAGGCTGCTTATTCTTGGGCCTGTTCATGGCCTACTTGGCTTACAGCCTCACGGCCCCCGTCTGGCCGCCGGAAGGGACGCCGGAGCGGGAATTGCTCTTGCCTGGGATCAACACGGCGATTTTGCTCGCCAGCAGCTTGGTTATCCACCAGGCCAAGCCCGCCATCCAGGCCAATAACGTCAAGGGGCTACGGCTGTGGTTTGCCCTCACTGCCCTGATGGGTGCGATTTTCTTGGCCGGGCAGCTCTACGAGTACAGCCACCTGGAGTTTGGCCTTACCACCAACTTGTTTGCCAGCACCTTCTATGTCTTGACCGGGTTTCACGGGCTACATGTGGCGGCGGGGCTGCTGTTTATTTTGGCGGTGCTTTGGCGATCCCTGAAGCCGGGTCACTACAGCGCCCAACACTACTTTGGCGTCGAGGCTGCTGAGATCTACTGGCACTTTGTGGATGGGGTTTGGATTGTGCTGTTTATCCTGCTCTACCTACTCTGAGTTCCGAAGAGGGATCCTCCCTGGTGAAGGATCTGATCCCGGTGGGTAGGCTGCCCGTTGCTAGAACTGTCCCTGAACGAAAAGGCTCAGGATTTCTGGAGAATGGCCACAATCTGGATCAGAGCCTCTTGAAACACTTCTCGCTCCGGTTGACCTTGCTTGAGCTGATACTCCAGTTGTAAAAGTTGCTGCATCACCTGCAGCAGCGCCGAGCTTTTTAGGGATCCCACCTCTTTTTGGAGAAAATAAACCCGGTTGGGATTGGCAATCTCTGCTTTTTGGGCGATGACTTTGGGATCCCGTTCTCCCTCCTCCAGCAATAGCTTTACCCACAGCCAGGTGCGAAATTGCCCCACCAACACCGCCAGGATCTTCAGGGCCGGCTCGTTGTGATCCAAAAGATGGGCCAGGATGCGCAGGGCCTGATCCAAGTTGCCCTGGCGCAGGGAGGCGGCCAGTTGAAAGCTGTTGTAGGCGCTGGCGGGCACCAAAGCCTCGATTTGCTCAGGGGAGATGGGATCCCGTTGGTTGACCGTAAACAAAGCCAGCTTTTCCAGTTCCATCGCCAAGCGGCGGGAGTCGTTGCCCACGGCTTCCGCCAACTTCTGGGCTGCCTCTGGGCTGAGCTTGAGATCCCGCTGCCGGGCCTCGCTGTATACCTGCCTCAGGATACCCTCTTCATCCCAGGGGGCCAGTTGGGGAAACTCGCGGGCAAGGGCCACTTGCTTGAGGAGCTTGGTGGATTTGAGCCGTCCATCGGGCTTGTTGCGGGTGGTCAACAACAAATGGGTGGTGGGGGGTAAAGAGGCTAACGTCCGCTCCAGTTCCCTTACCCACTCTTCCGGACAATCCTGGGTGAGCGTCGTCTCTTCCAGCCAAACCAGGCGAGCGTTGGATCCCAGGGGCGGGGTCATGGCCAGGTTAAGTCCGGCCAGTGTGGACTCCGGCGGCAGGCGATCGTAGTTAAAAGCGGCCCAGTCGGGATCCAGCACTTGCTCCCGCAACTGGTGCACCGCCTGCATCAGCCGATAGGTGTCATCTCCCCAGTAAAGGTAGACAGGCATACTCCCCCAAGTCCCCTCAGCTTGGTCTCCAGCTTTTTTCCGTAGTTTCTCTAGGCGTTATTTTGCTTACGTTAATCAGCGGCAGGTTCCGGGTCTTTATCCGGGATCTTCCGGAGAAAGCCTGGCCAAGTTTCAGCTTCTTTTCTCTCTAAAAAAACGCCAGCTTTGCATGATCTAGCTTGGCAAATCCTGTATTCCCACTGAAGAACTATCATCAATCTTCTCCTAAGCTGAGCTTAGAGACGGGGTTGGAGGGAGGGCTGCAAGCGTATGGACACCATTGGCGAACTGGAGTTCAAGGTGCAGGTTTTAGCCCGCTGCCTGGGATCTGCTCTGGGTTTAGGCCGGCCTATTCGTGTGCAAATTCATTATTGTAATCCCCAAGTCTTCAATGCAGGCCAGTTGGGAGCAGGGGTTTCCCCTTTCAACTCTGAAGAGGTTGGGAAATCCCAGCCCCACCCGCTAGCCTCGTTTGCCTAAAGGGCGCTTCGAGGTCGGCGAGGCAGCTAACTCTAGCAATGAGTCTGCGAGTTCTAGAAGGGGGATCCCGCTTGCCTTCCCGCCCTTGCCCCTGTTCGCTGGGGAGATAAACTCGGAAGATAGGCCTGAAGCACAAGTGCCCAGGGCGCTGGAAGGAGCCATGGAACGAGCAACGCGACTGTGGCGCGGCCTGCTGCTGCGGGATTTTCCTATCGAGTCCTGGTGGCAGGGCAGCCTTTTAAGCCGAGTGTCGGGATCCCTGCGGAGTTGGGGCAAAAGCAGCCTACTGGTGCAAACCTCTGACTGGATCGGTTTGGGCCTGGTGCTGCTGTATTGGGTCTTTTCGGCGCAAAGCTCCACCGGCATCCTAGGTCTGATTTTGCTGGCCATGGCGGCGCTTGTGGTCTTGGGCTGGCTGGTGGAAACCCCAACTTGGCTGCCCGTCCATCTGCCCCTAGGCCTGTTTTGGGGAATTGCCACCCTGGCCACGATCCTTTCGCCGGTTCCCTATGCAGCGCGGGAGGGCTGGCTGAAGTTGACGCTCTACCTGGCCGGCTATCTGCTGCTGCAGCGTCTGCTTCGCCAACTGCAGTTTCGGGATTGGATCGTCGGATCCCTGCTTTTGGTCAGCTTGGCGATGGGGGTCTATGGCCTGCGGCAATACTTTTACGGGGCTGCCGAGCTGGCCACCTGGGTGGATCCGGAATCGGGCTTGGCAGGCCTGACGCGGGTGTACAGCTATCTGCGCAACCCCAATTTGTATGGGGGCTACCTGGTTCCGCTCCTCCCCCTGGGGCTGGCTGCCATCTTCCTCTGGCCGGGCTGGGGGATCAAGCTCCTGGTGGGGTTTACAACCGCCGTCAACTTCATCTGCCTGGTGCTGACCTACAGCCGCGGCGCCTGGATTGGCGGCCTAGCAGCGCTGGGAATGATGGCGGTGCTGCTGGCGCAATGGCACACCCCCCACTTGCCGGCCCGTTGGCGGCGTTGGACGCTGCCGGCTCTGTTGGGAGGGGGAGCAGCCGCGCTGTTGCTTGCCATCCTAACAGTACGTCCCCTGCGGCTGCGGGCTCAGAGTCTCTTTTGGGGACGGCTAGATACCAGCAACAATTTTCGCCTCAACGTCTGGGCCGCCGTGCTGGAGATGATCCGCGACTTTCCCATCTTGGGGATCGGCCCCGGCAATGTCGCCTTTAACCGCGTCTATCCCCTCTACCAGCGAGGCAACTTCAGCGCCCTCGGGGCCTACTCGGTGCCGCTGCAACTCACACTGGAGACCGGCTTCGTCGGATCCCTGGCTTTTGCCTGGTTTTTGCTGGTGCTCTGGGATCACGGCTGGAGATGCTGGAACACTTTGCTCAGCTCCCGGGATCCCGAGGGCCTGTGGGTGGCCGCAGGCTTAGCGGCTTGCACTGGCATGATGGCCCACGGCCTGGTGGATACCATCTGGTACCGTCCCCAGGTGCAAATGCTGTGGTGGCTGGCGGTGGCTCTTATCACCGCCAGCTCGGCTGCTGGCAGCCCCTAGCCAAGCGACCAAACTCCTGAGGCGCTGCCGGAGACTTCCTCCCCCTAGCCTGCCCCTATTCCGAGCTTTTGCCTTGACGAGAGCAAATCCAAAGTGTTAAACATCCTGCAAGAGATAAAAAATGTATTTGGATTTACAATTTGCAGGTGCTAGCAGTGTTAGAAATTAGCGGAACTGTTGGGGATATGGGAGGCCAATGAAAAAGATCGAGGCTGTAATCCGGCCCTTCAAGCTGGATGAGGTGAAGGTAGCCCTGGTTAATGCCGGAATTGTTGGCATGACTGTAACCGAGGTGCGGGGCTTTGGTCGGCAGAAGGGACAAACCGAGCGCTATCGGGGATCCGAGTACACCGTCGAGTTCCTGCAGAAGCTAAAGGTAGAGATCGTGGTCGAAGACGACCTGGTGGATACGGTGGTCGAGAAGCTAATTGCAGCAGCTCGCACTGGCGAAATTGGGGACGGCAAGATTTTCATCAGCCCCGTCGAGAAAACCATCCGCATCCGCACCGGTGAAATGAACCAAGACGCCCTGTGAAGGAGCTGTTTTTGCAGTCTCTCACCTCAGCCTCATCTTGGCTTGGGAGGTGGCGGGGCGTATCTTTTTGTTGTAATGGCGTTGCCAAAAGTACCGTCTTGCTAGGTGAGTCGAAGAACATGTCTACAATGATGATCCAAAGGCTCAAAGGCCAAGTAGTGCAGCGGCTCTGGCGACCAGCTCAGTGGGGCTTAGCTGCTGCGCTGACGATTTCCCTGGTTTTTCTACTTGGTCAGGAGAGCGCCTTCGCTCAGGATGCCGAAGCTGTCCAGGAAAACGCCAACACCATCTGGACACTGGTGGCGGCAGCCTTAGTGTTCTTCATGCAAGCTGGCTTTGCCATGGTGGAGACGGGCTTTACCCGCTCCAAAAATGCTGCCAACATCATGATGAAAAACCTAATGGACTTCTGCATGGGCTGCTGCGCCTTCTGGGTCATTGGGTTTGGCCTGATGTTTGGCCAGAATGGCGGCTTCTCCGGCAGGAGCTGGTTTGCTTTTAGCTGGCAGCAAGCCCACGAAGCAGGGGACTGGCCTTTTACGTTCTTCGTCTTTCAGATGGTCTTTGCCGCCACCGCTGCCACCATTGTTTCCGGCGCCATGGCGGAGCGCACCAAGTTCTTGGCCTACCTCATCTACTCTGTCGTCATCTCTGGGCTGATCTACCCCATCTCGGGGAGCTGGGCCTGGAATGGCCTGTTCGGCGACTACAACGGCGGCAGCAGCGGCTGGCTGGAAAATCTGGGCTTCATCGACTTTGCCGGGTCAGGGGTGGTGCACCTGGTGGGAGGTGCTTCTGCCTTGGCCGGGGCGATGGTGGTTGGCCCTCGCATTGGCAAGTATGGCCCTGACGGGGAGCCGCGGGCAATTCCTGGGCACAACCTGCCCCTGGGGATGCTGGGAGTGTTTATCCTCGCCTTTGGCTGGATTGGGTTCAACGCTGGCTCGACCACTGCTGCCAGCCCTGATGTTGGCTGGATTGCTATGAACACGCTGCTGGCAGCTTCGGCGGGAGCCATTGGGGCGATGATCACCTGCTGGGCGCATTTTGGCAAGCCGGATATGACCTTTGCGGCCAACGGGGTGCTGGCCGGCTTGGTGGGCATCACCGCCCCGTGCAATACCGTCCATCCTGTAGGGGCTCTGATCATCGGCTCGGTGGCCGGGATCCTGGTGGTGATCTAGGTGGTGATTTTGGATACGGTGCTGAAGGTTGACGACCCGGTGGGGGCCATCTCGGTACACGGTACCTGCGGCATTTGGGGACTCTTGGCAGCCGGGATCCCTTGGTTTGCCCACGCCGATTCAGGGGTGACCTGGGCGCAATTTGGGGTGCAGGTGGTGGGGGCTCTGGCCTATTTCTTCTGGCCCTTTATCACCTGCTTGATCCTGTTTTTGATCCTCAAGGCAACCGTTGGCCTGCGCACCAGTGCCGAAGAGGAGCTGGCCGGCTTGGATGTGGGCGAGCACGGTAACGTGGCCTACCCGGATTTTGTCAGCGCTGCCGCCAATTTGGAGCAACCTTGAGGCAGCCCTGCGGCTCTAGGGAGGATCCACGTTCGAGCGGCAGCGGCAGCAATCGCCCCTGTCAACGATGCGGAGGGCCAGGTTTGGCCCTCCCTAACTGTAAACTGGGATCCGGTTGGATGCGCTTTTGGATCCCATGCACCTGTTGATCCCGGCGGCTGGCAGCGGCAAGCGGATGGGGGCGGCGGTCAACAAGCTGTTGCTGCCCCTTTTGGGCCAGCCTATCTTGACTTGGACGTTGCAGGCGGCGGATCGGGCCCGTTCCATCGAGTGGATCGGCATTCTCTCTCAGCCCGGCGACTGGCCGGCCATAGAGCAGATCCTGGCGTCCATCGAGCTGGCCACGCCGGTGCAGCTTCTGCAAGGGGGGGCGACGCGGCAGGAGTCGGTTTACAGGGGGGTGGAGTATCTCTATGGGCGGGGAACGGTGGAGCGGGTATTGATTCACGATGGGGCCCGCTGCTTGGCCACCCCTGAATTGTTCGATCGCTGCAGCGCTGCCTTGGAGCAGGTGGACGGCTTGATTGCGGCGATCCCCGTCAAGGACACGATCAAGGTCACCGAGACCGGCCCCAAGGGGATCCAAATCCAATCGACACCGGAGCGCAGCCGGCTGTGGGCAGCCCAAACGCCGCAGGGGTTTCGCCTGTCGCTGTTGTGGCAAGCCCATCGGGAGGCGCTGGCCCAGGGGTGGCAGGTAACCGATGACGCAGCCCTATTCGAGAAGCTGGGTTGGCCGGTTTACATCGTGGAAGGGGAGGAGTCTAACCTGAAGTTAACCACCCCCTGGGATCTGGTGCTGGCCGAGCAAATTCTCCAGCAGCGCCTTGAGCTGGCGCGCTAGCTCAACTCACTATGGCGATGGCCCTGACGCAGAGCCGCCTTTTGCCACACCCGACTGCGCCAGCGGCTGAGCAACAGGCCGGCCAAGCCGGCGACATAGATCAGCATGGCCAACCAGCCCCCCACAGCCCCCCATCCCAACCCCGGCAGGAAGGGGATCCAACTGTGGGAAAAGATCAGCATCTGCGCCAAAGGCAAGAAAAAGAGCCAGCTCATCCCGAGCATGATCGCCATGGGGGCCCGCACGTCTCCCGCGCCGCGCAGGGATCCCGCGGCAGAGAAGTTGATGCCATCGAAGAGAAACGAAACCGCGATGATCTGCAAAAGCCTCCCCCCCAACTCCACAATCGCCGCGGCGTTGGCATCTGTCCCGGCCACGAACAGGCCGAGCAAGGCTTCTCTAAAAAGCGCCAGCCCGCCGCCGATCACGGCCATGTAGCCGACCGTCCAGGCTATCACCGCATTCCCCAAGCGCATCGCCCAAGCCGGCTGCCCGGCGCCAACGGCCTGGCCCACCAGGACGGTTGCCGCCTGTTCCAAGCCGAGGGCCGGCAAATAGGCAAAGCGAGACAACATCAGACACAGGTGGGCCGTTGCCCCCTCCACAGCCCCCAACTGGCCCAGCAGCAACTGAAACACCGTGAAAGAGCTCATGTCCGCCAAAGCGTAGATCCCCATCGGCAGGCCCAGCCGCAGCAAGGGCCGCAGGGACTTGTGAGCCAAAAGCCAGGTTTGCCGCGTAGCGTAGTCGCGCTGGATCCAGGCCGAGAGAAACAGCAGCAGGTAAAGGGCCAGCTCCCCGTATTCCGACAGGATCGTGCCCCAGGCGGCTCCGGCAATCCCCCAGCCCAGGCCGAAAATGAACAGGGCATTGAGGATGCCGTTGAACAGCACGCTCCAGCCACTCACAGGGTGATCCAGGTGCAACCAATGCCGTTAAAAAAACCCGCCAAGGCAAAGCTGCCCAAGAGAGCGGATCCCCCCCAAACGCGAACTTGCCAATAATCTGCCGCTTGCTCCGCCACCCCCGCCGGCAGGGGCAGCCCTGAATACAGCAAGCTCCCCAACAGCGACAAGAGGCCACAAAGGGGCAATAGGCCCAACCCCAGCTCAACTCCCGACCAGGCATAGCGAGAGGCCCCCTTCGGATCTCCGCCGGCGTAGGTTTGCGCCACCAAGGTTTGCACTGCTCGCCCCAGACTCATGAAAGGGGTCAAGGCCACTTGGGTGGGCAACCAAGCGGCGTTCATCCCGGCCAAGGCTTGGCTGGAGATCTGGCCGATAAACCAGGTGTCGGTTATGCCCATCAGCGCCTGAATGCCAGCGCTGAGCGCCAAGGGCATCGCCAACCTCAGCACAACCCCATGATCCACCCCTGGGATCCCGCGGGCATCCAGCCGCTGCGCTACAACTCCCATGTCCTCCCTGCTCGCCCGTGGCACGCAAAAGCGCGCAACCCTCTGCCCAGGCAGCCTGTATTCTATTGTACTACACATAATACAGGCCAGGTCAAGGGACAGAGCCTGCAGGGGATCCCATCCTCGGGGGTAGCCCTCTGCTGCTAGGATGGGAAGAAACCTGATGAGCCAACCGACTTCGTCCTACTGGCCGGTGCACATTGTCGGCGCCGGCCCTGGGGATCCCGAGCTGATTACCCTGCGCGGCCAGAGAGTACTCTCAGAAGCAGATGTAGTATTCTATACCGGCTCTTTGGTGCCGGAGGGGCTGCTGGCCCATTGTTGCCCCGACGTGGAGGCCATCGACACGCGCTCCCTCACCTTGGAAACGCTGCTGCCCCAGATGGTGGAGCGGGTTAAGGCGGGGCGGCGGGTGGTGCGGCTGCAGGATGGGGATCCGTCTCTTTACGGCGCTCTGCACGAGTTGCTGATTCGGCTGGCGGAGGCCGGGATCCCCTTTGAGATCGTGCCGGGGGTGAGCGCCTTTCAACTGGCAGCCGCCCGTTTGCAGGTGGAGCTAACGGTGCCGGAGCTGGTGCAGACGGTCATCCTCACCCGCGCCAGCGGTCGGACGCGCGTGCCGGAAGCAGAAGCCCTGGCCAGCCTGGCGGCCCACCGCGCCTCTTTGTGTCTGTATCTGAGCGCCCGCCATGTGGAACAGGCCCAGGCGGATCTAATGACCCACTATCCCGCCGATACCCCTGTGGCCATCTGCTACCGTCTGGGCTGGCCGGACGAGCGGATCTGGCTGGGATCCCTGGCGGAGATGGCGGCCCTCACCCGGCAAGCCGGCCTAGAGCGCACCGTGCTCTACCTCATCAGTCCCGCCCTACGGGGCTTGGCAGGAGCCGGCTCGGCCCGCTCGCGGCTCTACAGCCCTGACCACGCCCACCTCTTCCGTCCCAAACGGCACCGTTAGACTCTACTGCAACTGGCTTTTTTAGGACTTGCCTTGGAGGCCCCCGGCCTGTCGCAGCTACTTTGGGCACCTGGGCGTGTTGCCCTGCTGGTCAGCGAAAAAGGCCGCCAGCCCCCGCCCAAGACCTACCCTGCTGCCGGTGGAGGGAGCAGGTTCCGGCAGAACTGGGCGGGGCAGCCGTCGAAATCCACCCGCTTGATCTGGGAGATGAGGAGGCCCTGCCTTGCCCCGCCGTTGCAGCCCAGAGAACAGGGTTAAGATTAAGTTAGTTAGCTTGGGCCTAGCCAGATTGGCCGGAAGGAGCCGTAGCCCCTGGAGGGTGGGGATAGGGCTCTGGCCCAAGCAGCGACCAAGCGGGAACGACAATGCCTCTCGACAACCTGCGCGGACTTTATCAGCAAGTCATCCTGGAACGCTACAGAAAGCCCCGCAACTTCGGCAGGGTCGATCCGGTTCATCGTCGCCAACGCGGCCATAACCCCTCCTGTGGCGACACCATCGACCTCACCTTGCAATTGGATCCCGGCCAGGAGCGGATTGCCGATATCAAATTTGAGGGAGAGGGCTGCGCCATTGCCCTGGCTTCTGCCGATCTTATGGCCGATGCCGTGCGCGGGCGCACCATCCCCGAAGCGCTGCAGTTGGTCGAGCGCTTCCAGGCCATGATGCGCGGCGGCGAAGAGTTTCCGCGGGAGTACCGCTCCCTCAATGCCATGAAGGGAGTTGCCCAGTTCCCGGTACGCATCAAGTGCGCCAACCTGGCCTGGCATGCCCTCAAACACGCCCTGGAATCGCCCGCACCCAGTGGATCCCCGGACAACCCAGGTTTTGTGAGCAACGAAGACGCCGACTAGGTTCCGACCTCCGGGCGGCAATGGAGGGGATCCCTGTAATCCAGAGAACTCCTGGGATCAGGGATGCCCGGGCTGCCTCTTTGCTCGGCTGGGAGCCAATGACCTCACCAGCAAGCCCTTCAACGCCGCCACCCTGGCCGCCGCAACCGCGGCTCTGCTGAGCTGGGATCCCTGAACTCACCCCACAGCTCCGTGGGATCCCCGCCGCTATCCGCCAAATGGCGTAGAAAAATCCTAGAAATCGCGTACGTGGATTCTCGGTGTTTTCCGTTTTTTTTTTTACGGATATTTGGGCTATGATGGGGACGTAAACGTTGGAAATGCGGAGGAAATACAGATGCAAGCTGGTGTAGATCTAACGCTAGATTACCGTACTTACCGCTTGGCGGCGTTGCTGAGCGAGCACTTTCCCATGGGGGAGCTACTGGGGGTTTCCCTCAAGTGGCAGGACGATGCTTCTGCTGTAGACAAGCTGCAGACTGAGGTCGCCCGTTCCTGGAGGGAGCAGATCGAGCAGCGCTATCTCGTTCCTCGGCACAAGTAATCGGGAACTCTCGAACGAACCCTCTCAAACGGAAACGACCATGAATGCCTCTTTGAATTCTCTCCCTGTTGCTCCGGCCCTTAGTATCGAAGCAATCGTGGAGCAAGTTTTCCGCAGCGGCTTTCTCAGTTTGCAGCAAGAAAACCTCATCAACGAGCTGCTCTTTCAGCGGCGCTACTCTGAGGCCGACTTGGAAATGCTGGATCGCCTGACTTTGGCGTTGCTGAACCAGCAAGTCGAAGCGGACAAACCTTCTGTAGCAAAAGCTGCCTGACCGGCAAAACGCATCAAGTTCCTCCAAAGCAAAAGGGGATCCACAAAGGATCCCCTCACCTGTCGATATTGAGTTAGAACCTTTGGGCTGCAGCGGCTGGGTGTGAGGGCTAGACCGCAACCGTCTTCTTCACCTGAGCCGCCAAAGCGCCAGAAGCATACTTGGCCGCCATCTCGTCCAGGGTAACCACCGGGACTTTGGTGCCGTGGCCGGCACAGCCGAAGGCGATGTAGCGCTCGGCGCACACTTTTTGCATTTCCTTGATAGAAGGCTTGAGGAAAGAGCGGGGATCAAAGTCCTTCGGATTCTCGGCCAGGGCGCGGCGCACCGCAGCCGTGATGGCCAGACGGTTGTCGGTGTCGATGTTAACTTTGCGCACTCCGTTTTTGATGCCCCGCTGAATTTCTTCCAGCGGCACACCGTAGGTTTCGGGAATGGAGCCGCCGTACTGGTTGATGATGTCGATGAGCTCCTTGGGCACCGACGAGGAACCGTGCATCACCAGGTGGGTGTTGGGCAGGCGGCGGTGGATCTCGGCGATGCGCTCCATGTCGAGAATGTCGCCCGTGGGCTTGCGGGAGAACTTGTAGGCGCCGTGGCTGGTGCCGATGGCCACAGCCAGCGCATCCACTTGGGTTTGCTCCACAAAGTCCACGGCTTGATCCGGATCGGTGAGCAGTTGGTCGTGGCTGAGGGCCCCTTCAGCGCCGTGGCCATCTTCTGCTTCCCCGCGGCCTGTCTCCAGGGATCCCAGGCAGCCCAGTTCTCCTTCCACGCTCACGCCGACAGCGTGGGCCACCTTCACCACCTCGGCAGTAACGGCCACGTTGTACTCATAGCTGGCCGGCGTTTTGGCGTCTTCTTTGAGGGAGCCATCCATCATGACGCTGGTGAAGCCGTTGCGGATGGCGGAGTAGCAGGTGGCGGGGCTGTTGCCGTGGTCTTGGTGCATGGCGACGGGAATGTGGGGATAGGTTTCCACTGCCGCCAGGATCAGGTGGCGCAAAAAGTGCTCGCCCGCATACTTGCGCGCCCCTCGAGAGGCTTGCAGGATGACTGGACTGTTGGTTTCATGGGCAGCTTGCATGATTGCTTGAATCTGCTCCATGTTGTTAACGTTGAAAGCCGGAATGCCGTAGTCATGTTCGGCGGCATGATCCAGCAGGATCCGCATGGGAACGAGAGCCATCGGTTACCTCCTGAGGTGCTGACCTGATGCGTGTGAGATTTGCTTACCGTTAATCTTAAGGTATCTTTTACGTTTTGCGGGATGTGACCCCGGAGATTTGGGGATTTCGCCAAAGCCTCCTTGCCACTATTGGCCGCAATGCTCGCGCTGAGGCGCAACGATCCCGCTGCGCTCTCCAGATACACTAGACATGGGTAGAGCGGGGTGCGCTCCGAGGTAAACGTCGCCTTGTCTACGCCCGCCTGTTAACTTCTAGCTTTTTGTGGACATTATTTTCGCCTTTCGTTTTGCATTTTGTCTTGTTTGTCCGGAGGATTGAGAAGGTGCATTGTAATCCGTGGCCAATCCTGGGCGCGAGCTGGGGAAGGACTTTGTCGGGCCGGGGTAGAAGACTGCGTCCCGACGACGCGAAAGGACTCCGTCCCGCTGACGCAATCAGTTTGGCCATAGCCTGCTGGGCAGTGGTGGGCCTTCCATCGGCGGCATGGGGGATCCCTGGGCAATCGCCGGATCAAGCGGCGGCCTGGGTGAGAAATAATCCTGTGCTGCGGCCCCGCCCGGGCGAAACCTTGAACATTCACCGCGTGGAGCCGGATGGATCCCGATTTACCTTTTTGGCCTCGGTGGCCCCGCCGGGCCGGATCATCAACCCGCTGGATCGGGAGACGATTCGCTCGGAGCGCATGACCTTCTTTCGCCCGCAAGGGCTGACGGCAGAGGATCTTTTCCAAGCCATTCGCGAGATCTACGGGCCGGAGATCGCCGCCGATTTGGATCGGGCGGTGGAGGTGATCCGCTACCCGGCCCCTGAAGCCTTGGCCAACAATCCCGGCTACAGTCTTGCCCTGGCCACCCAAGGCGTGGTGCTGCGGGGGGATCAGTTTGTCTATTGGCTGGAGCTAACACAAAACCCGGATGGCCGCGTGCAGCAGGGCCAGGTGTGGGTGTTCCAAGAAGAATGGCTACCCAAGGTGGAAGGGGAGTTGGCCGAACGCTTTCCCCTACAGGTGATGAGCCGCTGAGCTGAGTTTGCAACTTCCCTTGGGCGGGCGGAGGTTCGCGGCTGCTGGGATCCGCCCCTGAATCCAGCACCGGCATCCAAGCTTCTTAGAACTGACAGCCAGGGGTTGGGGGCACGGCTGTGGTTTTGCTGGTTGGCCTCACGTTGTTCGGCAGCGCCTTTTGCCTTTTTTGGGGGCAGTTGTTGGTGGGCAAATTGCTGCTGCCGCTCTGGGGGGGATCCCCCCTGGTTTGGAATACCTGCCTGGTCTTTTTCCAGCTCGCTTTGCTGCTGGGCTACCTGTGGGCAGACCGGCTGGGGCGAGGGCTCGCTCCCGGCTGGGGCGTGCTGCTGCACGGGATCCTCCTGCTGGCGGGGCTGAAGTTTTTGCCCTTTCAGTTTGGGATCCCTGGCCAACTGGAAGGGGTCTTCCCTTCCCTAGCTCTGTTGGCTGACTTGACAGCAAGGGCGGGAGTACCCTTGCTTCTCCTGTCGGGGACGACGCCGTTGCTGCAGCGGGCGCTGGGAGAGGCGAAAAGGGATCCCTACGGGCTCTACGTGGCCAGCAATGCCGGCAGCCTAGCGGGGCTGCTGGGCTATCCGCTGCTCTTGGAGCCGCGGTTGTCTCTGTCGGGGCAAACCCACCTGTGGACGGGATCCTACGCTCTGGTCGCAGCGCTGGTGCTGCTGGGTGGGGTGGGGCTCATGCTGAACGGGCGGGAGGTGACTTTCCCGAGGGGAGATCCCGTGGAGGAGATCCCCCCCGTCTCCTGGCGGGAGCGTTGGCGCTGGGCCGGCTGGGCCTTTTTGCCGGCGGGCCTGTTGGTGGCGGCCACCACCCTCTTGACCACCGACGTGGCGGCGGTGCCCCTGCTGTGGGCCGTTCCCCTGAGCCTTTACCTCATGACCTTCATACTGGCCTTCGGCGGCCTCTACCCCAATGACTTGGCTTTAGGGACAACGGCTCTGCTGGCCTGTGGAGCGCTAGGGGCCCAGGTTCTGGGCTGGGCGAGACCTTGGTTTTGGGTGTTGCCGCTACATCTGGGGGCTTTTGGCCTGGTGAGCTGGGCCTGTCACAGTCAGTTGGCCAGATCCCGTCCACCCGCCCAGCAGTTGACGCAGTTTTACCTGTGGCTGGCTGTGGGAGGCAGCTTGGGAGGGCTGTTCTCCGCTTTGCTGGCGCCGCAGATGTTTGAGACCTTACTGGAGTACCCCCTGCTCTTGGGGGTGTCGCTGGCGGCCTTAGCGGCACGGGGAGGGCGGCTGGGCCTGTCGCTAGGGCTGGGGTTGCTCTTGCCTTTGTTGCTGTTGGGCTTTCGTCCTCAGGCGCTCTTTCGCCTTGGAGCCGCTGGGGGCTTGGCTCTGGGGATGGCCCTTCTGGGGTCTGTAGGAGAAGGCAGCAGAAGGCGCTGGGTGGGAACAGGGATGGGTCTAGTGTTGCTGCTAGGACAAACCTGGCTGCCGCCGGGGCTCCAGGTGGTGGCCGAGGAGCGCAGCGCCTTTGGCCTCCACCGGATTGTGGAATACCACGCTGAGGACGGATCCTTCCGCAGCCTGCTCCACGGCACCACCCTGCACGGCAGCCAAAACCTGGATCCCCAAAAGGCCCTGGAGCCGCTCACCTATTTTTCCCGCGAGGGGCCGGTGGGTCAGGTGTTCCAGCGGTGGCGGGCGCAGCCGCCCTCTTCTCCGGCCCAGGTGGCGGTGCTGGGGCTGGGGATCGGCACCTTGGCCGCCTACGCCGAGCCAGGGGATGAGTGGACGTTTTTCGAGTTGGATCCCACCGTGGCCGACTGGGCGGGCCGCTACTTCCCCTATCTCGATTGGGCCAGCCGGCGGGCGCAGGTGCGGGTGATCTTGGGCGATGCCCGGCTCCGCCTGCAAGGGATCCCCGATGGCAGCTACGACCTGATGGTGATAGATGCCTTCAGCTCCGACGCCGTGCCGGTGCATCTGCTTACCCAGGAGGCCCTGACCCTCTACCTCCGCAAGCTCAAGCCCCAGGGCTGGCTGCTCTTTAACATCACCAACCGCCACCTGGACTTGGCGCCAGTGCTGGCCGCCTTGGCAAGAGCATTGCGGCTTCCCGCCTGGCAGCAAGCCCATGAAGAGCTCACCGCCGCCCAGCGCCGGGCAGGGCTAGCCCCTTCCCACTGGGTGCTGATGGCCAAAAGCCCTGGTGGCCGGCAAGACTGGGATCCCTGGCAGCCCCTTTTGCCCCAAGCTGGGGATCCCCTCTGGCGAGATGATTTTTCCAACCTGCTACATGTAATCCGCTGGCCCCAGCTTCCCCTGCTGGGAGATATCCAGATCCCAGCTCCGAAGCAGAATCCGGCTGTTATCGCTGCGCGACGCTTCGGCAATGCGTCAGCCTTATTCAGCAAGACGGCTAAAGAAATCTTTACAATGCAGATTTAGTATGAGTTATGATTGTTTGAAGCATAACTAATGTCTGCTCAGGAGCCTGGCTTATGTCTCCTTCAACCCTGCAAGCCCCTACTGTCGATTGGCAAGCCGTCATGGCTGAAGCCTCTGGAGCTTGTTTCGTGGCCATCGGCGGCAGCTTGCGGCCCAATTCTTTGACTTATCAGGCGCTAGAGGTGGTGCGGTGCGAGTTTGAGAGGTTGAGGCTTCTCTTGCACATCCTCGACCTGCGGCAAATGAAGTTGCCCTTTGCCGATGGTTCGGAATCCTACCCGGACTATCCCGACGTGGAGGTTTTGCGGGCAACAATGAAGCGGGCCGATGGGATCATCCTGGCTAGCCCTGAGTACCACGGCGGCATCAGCGGCAGCCTGAAGAATGCTCTCGATCTCTTGAGCTTTGAACACTTAGAGGGCAAGGTCTTCGGGCTGATCAGCGTTTTGGGCGGTGAGAGCAACAGCAATACCCTCAACCAGATGCGTTTAATTGTGCGGTGGGTGCATGGCTGGGCGATCCCGGAGCAGATTGCCATTGGTCGGGCTTGGAGCGCCTTCGATGAGCAGGGCAACCTCAAGGACGAAAACCTACGCCAGCGCTTGCAACGCTTTGTGCAGAGCTTGGTCACCAACACCTCCAAACTGCGCGGGTCCCGGCTCCCAGCTCCTTGAAAAGGGCCTAGGTTCCCCAGCAGCCCCATTTTCAAGAGGGGCTTCCCCTTTCCTGGGAGAGGGGCTGACGCCCAAGTAACGGCATGGCTAAGGTGGGCCAAGAGAAAGCTGCGGCCGCTTTCCCTCTGCAGAAACCTGCATAACCCACGTCGGGCCATGGTTCAACCTCCTTCCCCCTATTCTTCCAGTGGAGCTGGGGCCATCTCTCCCCTAGTTGCCCTACAGGCAACCTTGCAACAGATGCGGGAGCAGAGCGATGCCAATGCCCTCATTCAGCTCACGCTGGAGTATGTCAAGGCGGTGTTTGGGGCGCCGCTGATCTGGCTGGCCTTTTATGACTATCAAAATCACCAGTTGCTGGGTCAGGGAGGGTTTAGCCTTGTGGAGGAGCCAACTCTCTTGCGAGGGGTGCATCCCCTGCAGCCGGGGGAGATCTTGGAGCAGGTGGTGATCGAGCAGCGGCCCATCAGCGTGCCCGATCTTTCCCAGGAGCCGCGCATGGGCCTTTGGCAGCGGGAAGCCAGGCGCCTGGGCGGGATCCAAGGCTGCTTCATCTACCCCTTTTCAGCAGCAGGGCGGCGGCGCTGCCTGGGGATCCTGATGCTGGGATCCCAGATGTGGGGGGTTACCACCCGCGAGGAAGAGAAAGCGCTCCTGGGGATTTTGCTGGGCCAGTTGGCCGCCTCTTTGCAGGAGCTGGAAAATGCCTGGAGGCAGCAGAGCGAAAAACGCCTTGAGGATTCGCTCCTGAGGCTGGGAACGGCGATATGCCAGGCGGGATCCCTGCAGGAACGGGTCAGCCTGGTGAGGCAGGAGCTGCAGACTTGCCTGGGCGCCGTCCATATCCAGGTGTACTGGCACGAGCGCAGCCGGGGGCGGTTTGTTCCCCATGGAAGCGCCTCTAGACCCAGCCAGCCACCTACTCCTGCCCCCATGTCCAAAGAGGCCAAAGCAGGAGCAGCGTCGCCAGGAGATGGCGGCCTTTCGCTGCGGGAGTTGGGAGATATGTACTACACCCTCGCCGATGGCCAGGTGGTGGTAGGCGGCACAGGGACGACCCGCTCCGAGATCCCCCTCAAGCTGATGCAGCAGTTGCGGGCCCAGGCGGCCTTGGCCGCCCCCATCTTGCTGGAGAAAGATCTGCTGGGGTTCATTTGGGTGCAATCGGATGTGCCCCGCACCTGGCAAGCTGTGGAGCGCCAGTTGGTGGCCGCCGCCGCCAATGGGCTGGCCTTAGCCGCCCCCCTGGAAAATCTGGATCGCCGCATCCGCCAGTTGGCCGACGAGCAAGAGTTTGTGCAGCAGGTGGGCCGTTCGCTTTACAACCCGGCGGAGCTGCCGCAGGCTCTCCAGCAAGCCGTCGTCGGCCTGGGCCAGCGTCTGCAAGCCAGTGCGGTGGCCGTCCTGACAGTGGATCCCGATAGGCCGAACCCCCGCCTCTTCTCCGAGTACCGCAGCGAGGGCAAGCAGGCTCTGCCGCCGCAGTTCAGCTCCTTAAGCGAGCAAGACTGGCAGGATCTGCTGCGCAGCGAGGTGGTGGCGGCGGAAAACTACGACCAGGATCTGCGCCTGCTCTCCTGGCGGCAAGAACTGGCCCCTTTGGGGGTGCGCTCCCTCATGCTGACTCATACCGGCGCCAGCGGCACTGCCACCCCCGAAGGGCTGATCCTAGTGCTCCACCCGCGGCCAAGGGCTTGGAGCCGAGAAGAACGGCAACTGCTGCGCGGGACTGCCCAACAAGTGGGATTGCTCCTGCGGCAACTTCGGTCTCAGCAACGGCAGGAACGGCAAGAGCACTTGCTCAGCGGCCTGATCGCCACTTGTCTGACTTTGCAAAACCTGGCCACCCCTGAGGCTCTCTACGCCACCATCGCCCAACAGGCGGCCCAACTCCTCCAGATCCCTTTGGCGCTGGTGGTCAGTTGGCAGCCGGGGGAGAGCCGGGCCTGCTTGCAGCCGCCCTTTGCCGCTGCCCCCGAGTTCTGCCCCAGCGGCCCCACTGAGATCAATCGGCAGGATCCCTTGCTGGCCGCTGCGCTGCAGGCGAGGGGTCCCCTCCCGCTTGCCCAAGACCAGATCCCGGCTGCCAGCCGCGCCTGGTTAAACTCGGTGGGCCTGGGATCCTGGCTGCTGGTGCCCTTGGGGGAGACGGATCCCTCGCTGCCGGAGCCCCTGGGGGTTTTGATCCTGGGAGCAGAGGCGGACAGAGTCTGGGAGGCAGAGGAGCAGGCGGCTGTGACGTTGATGGCCCAAACCTGTGGCTGGACGCTGCGGCGCTTGCTTTGGGTGCAAACTTTGCAGGAGCGGCAGGAGGTGCTCAGCGAGTTGAATTGGTACAAGCACCGCCGCCTGCTGGATCTGCAAAATGCCCTGCTGGACGGCCTGCGCCGCCTTGGCCAAGTGCCGGGCATCCGGGGAGATGAGGCCACCCGCTGGCAAAAGGTGGTGGAAATCGGCAGGGAGCTGCGGGATCTGGCCGTCTTCGCCGAGCCGCTGTTGCAGACGGAAACGTGGCAGGTGCAGCCGCAGTTGCTGTCGGTGCCCCTAGCAACCTTGGTGCGCAAAAGCCTGCGCCGAGTGGAGGGCCTGACCCAAAAACGCAAGCTGTGGCCGCGCGCCCACGGCGACCTCAGCCTCGTCGTCCAGGGCGATGTCGGGCGATTGGAGATGATCCTCTGGGAAGTGCTGCTGGCCGCTGCCTTGCGCAGCCCGGAGGGGGGGCGGCTGGATCTGTGGAGCCAAGCCACAGAGGGCTATGCAGAGCTGCTGGTGGTGGATCAGGGCAGCTTCGATCCCCACCTGCTGACGGCCTTGCAATGGGATCCGCAACAGGTCATCTACGCCGATCCCCTCTTCCAATCGCCGCTCTCGGCGAGCCCCGGCCTGGAACTTGGCCTGTGCCAACGGCTACTGCAGCGGATGGGAGGGCAGCTCTCCTTCTATTCCTCTGGGGATGGGCGCTCCGTTGCCCGGCTGCTCCTGCCGCTGGCTGGCAAGGAACTGCGTCCCCCGGCCGTAGCCTCAGGGGGACAAGGCCCTCAGCAGCCAAAACAGGGGCAGCAGGGCCAGCGCCCCGCGATCTAGCTGCCGCAGGTGTAGGCGGTGCCAGCGCAAGGGGTGGTCGGGGCCGGTCAGCCCACGCGCCTGCATGGCCATGGCTGTCTGCTCTGCCCGCAGGAGCAGGTTTTCAAAAAAGCGCTCCACCAGAGCCAGCAGGGTTTGGATCCCGCCCCGGAAGCTGAGGGATCCCCAGCGGACATCGCGGGTGCGCACCGCCCGCACCAGGTTTTGCACCTCCTCCATCACCAGCGGCAGAAAGCGCAGCGCCAAGGTGAGAGTGAGGATCACCTCCGCAACTGGCCATCCCCAGCGTTTTAGAGGCTGCACCAGGTGGCCGATCCCCTCTGTGATCTCTTCTGGGGCTGTGGTCAGCAAAAACAAATTGGTGGCGTAGAGCAGCGTAAAGATGAGGGTGCCCAGCCGCAAAGCCACCGACAGGGAACGGCGGGACACCTGAAAGGTTCGCTCCCCTAGGGAAACCTGCAGCAAGCGGTAGCGGTAGGGAGTCGGCCAGGCACGGGTTTGCTCCCGCCAGGCCCGCTTGGCTGCTGCGCGGGATCCCTCTTCCACCCCCCCGTCATAGCCGGGGATGAGCCCATAGCCCACCACCTGCGCGTCCTGCCGCTGCGGCTGCGGGAAAACCCCCAACCCATCGGGAGCGAAGCTGGTGATCCCAAAAGTGAGCAGGCTGAGGGCTAACACCAGCGAGAGCTGGCCCGACCAGACCCGACGCGGCAGGCGGGCTGCCACCGTCAAGAACAACAGAACCGCCACCACGGCCAGGCGCCAGCCATTGCCAGCCAAAATTGGGCTGAGCAGAAAGCTGAGCAGCCAGGCCAGCTTCACGCGCGGATCGAGGCGGTGCAGCCAGGTGCGCGGCTCTTCCAGGTAGATTCCCAGCGGGGCATTGCGCAGAATATCCACTGCAGGCAAACGGGAGACAGGTTATCCCCCAAAAGGAGAACGGAAGCTGGCAGCAGGAAAGGCTTAGAGTCGCTCCACCAGACGGGTTGAGCCGGATTGGGCAGCGACCCATCCCCCTGGGGCCCCCTCTCGCTCAACGCGCAACCAGACAGGCACCTGTCCTTCGCCAGCCTGCACCTCTACCACCCGCAGCAAAGCTTGGCGCGGGGCGGCCCCGACGATAGCCCCAGTCAGGCTGGGCTGCTGGCGAATGTTAATGCCCTCATTGGCAATCACCCGCACCTGTCGCACACCCCGCCACTCGGCCAGAGGGCCGGTCAATTCAGGCTCAGGCGTGGGTTCTGGCTGGCCCGGAGCGTCGATGGCAACCGGCGGCTGCTCCAGTTGCACCTGGGGCTGCTCCAGCGGCGGCGCTGGCGGCGTGAACAGGCTCCTCAGCATCTGCCAGATCACCAGCAGGGAGAGGATGCCCACGCCGACCACTCCGGCCAAGCCGATGCCGAGGGGAATGGCAGGGCGCTCACCCCGACCACGGCGGGATCCCAGGCGGCTGCGGCGGTAACGCTCCACCTCCTGCGATCCCCACTCGTGGGCGTGTGGGATCCCTTCCTCGAAGGGGGGCTTGGCCGGCCCCTCGCCGCGCCGGTAGGCGGGCAAATCGGACATACGCGGGGGCTCTGGAGGAGGCGCTGTCCCTCCCCGCGGAAAGGGGGCGGGCGGGCGAGGCGATTCTTGTGTTTGCTCAGTTAGGCGTGGGCCACCCACCATAGCAGGCAAATGGGGTGCGGGGTGGAAAGATGGGGGAGATAGCGTCCCCGCCGGCGAGCTCTCGCGACTGGGCATCTCGTCCAGGTAAGCCTGAACCTGGGGGTTGTCGAAGTAAGCTTGCAAGGTTGCTTGGGCAGTTTCCAGGCCGCGAAACTCTGGGAACACCTCCTCTTGAAACCACCTTTCTGTGAAGCGGCACAGACCCGGCAGATGGTCAGGGGAGCCGGCGGAGTGTTCTTCGATAAACTGCAGGGCCTCTGTTTCTTGGCTGGAGCGCAGATGGTCAAGCGCCTCCTCGGTCTGCCCCAGCAACAGGCTGCAGATGGCCTGCTCCAGATGGACATCCTGCCGCTGGGCCAGGCGGGCCAAGTAGCCGCGGGCACGCCGCACCAAGGCCGGACGTTTTTCCAGATAGCCTGCTGCCAGCAACACCTGCACGGCCAAGTAGGCGGCCACCAGCGAGGGACGCTCGGCCTCTCGCTCAAACAGCTCCTGCTGTTCTTGGAGAGTAAGGTGACGGCGCACCCGCTGGATGAAGCGCAAGAAATCTTCTGTGCTGAGGCCAGAGCCATCCTGCCCACTTCCTTCAATGCCACCCCGCTCGTCCAGCATGGCTTTCAGGAGGGCAAGCCCTTGCTGCCGCGCCAGGACAGGATCGGCAAGCGCCTCTTTGCCGATTTGGGCGGGGGCGCTAGTCTCAAGGCTGAGGAGCTGCAAAATGCGGTAGGGACGCAGCTTGCCCAGATCAAAGCGGAGCTCTGCTTGCAGCTGCGGAAAAGCCTGATACTCCTCCAGCTCCGCCAGGCCCGCCTGCAGAGAGCGCGCCGCCTCTTCGTAGGATCCCTGTTGCCAGGCTTCCCGGCCCAGCTCCAACCGGGCGATGGCCCGCGCCAAAATGGCGTCAGAACGGGCAGGGTGGCCCTGCTCCAGCATCTGTTGAGCCAAATCTAAGGCCGCTTGGTACTCTCCGACTTCGCAATACAAACACAGCACTCCTGGCAAGAGGGGCTCTTCCACCGTCAGGGTGGGATCCGCCGGTGTCAGGTGTTCGTCGTAGTTTTGTCGCGCCTCTGGGTTAAGCAACACCGAGGCTGCCTCTTGAATAAGCTGAGCGCGAGCTTCCACGGCCTGCGGCGAAAACCCCAGCAGCCAAGAGCGCTCGCCCGGCTTGGGATCGAGCCGCTCTCGGTAGGCCTGCTCGATCTGATGCTCGTCCGCCCGTGGTGACAGCATCAAAACCCGGTAGTAGTCGAGGGGCACCCGCACCGTCATGGCTTTTGTCCGCTTTCCTGCTCGCGTCAAGGCGTCTTTGGACACCTGACCCCTATCGACTTAACTGTAGTCCTTTTCCTCGGCAAAAGGGATCCCCTCTTGCCTAGAGCCTACCAGTCCCAGCTCCCCGGCTCCCCCTTGAAGGGGCCTACGACCTTGGAGGTAATCCAGCCGCCGTAGAAATCTCCCGGCTGGGGCCGGACTCGTTCTCCATCCACCCGGCACTCCTGCACGCGGCCCGCATAAAAAGCGAGGTGGTCGCGGATGGGCCAAAACTCCGGGCTGGGATCCGGATAGCTCCAGGCGGCATCCACGGCCACCTGGGATCCAACTTGCACCGTCCAGTAGCGGGCAGATCCTTTGAACTCGCAGAAGGAGGTGCGGGCGCTGGGGCGGAGATACTCCAGCCGCACATCGGCGGGGGGGATGTAGTAGGTGGGCGGGTGGCTGGTTTCCAGGATGCGGTAGCAGCGGCAGCTGTGGGCGATGAGCTCGCCATTAAAGAAAACTTCCACCCGCTCGGCGGTTGGCTCCAGGCGGGGCGGGCGCGGGTAGTCCCAGACGGATTCTTGTCCGGGCCGGGGCGGGATGGGCCGGGGGCGCATGGGCAGTCTCCAAAACAGGACGGATGCACCTAGAGCAGGCGGGTGGCCTCTACCAGTTTGGCGTACTGCACCAGCAGCAGAGACTGGTGCTCCGGCAACACCTGAATCACCCCTTGCTGTTGCAGGCGGCCCAGCACCGCCGCCGCTACCTCCCGGCTGACCTGGCTGATATCGGCCAAATCCTGGAGGGGAGGGTAAACAATGCGCACGCCCTGCTCGGTTTTCTCGCCAAAGGCCTCTGCCAGTTGTACCAGCGCATGCACCACCCGCAGCGGGGGGCTTTGTCGATCCAGATCGGCCTGCAAATTGGCCAGGCGCAGGCGGCGGGAGAGGCTGCAAGCCAGGCGATAACACAGGTGCGGCTCCTGCAGCATCAGCGCCTTGAAGGTGGCCGCCGGGATCCCGGCCGCCCGCAGCGGGGTCAGGGCCAGCACATCCCGCGAGCGGGGGGCTTCGTCCAGCACCGCCATTTCCCCCACCCAAGCGCCCGGCCCGAGCAAAGCCAGGGTTTGGGCGCTGTCTTGTGTCCCTTCTGCTGTGCGAATCCCCACAGAC
This sequence comes from Synechococcus sp. RC10A2, assembly GCF_047502605.1. NCBI lineage: Bacteria > Bacillati > Cyanobacteriota > Cyanophyceae > Synechococcales > Synechococcaceae > Synechococcus > Synechococcus sp. RC10A2. The sequence continues at coordinate 49,175 of NZ_JANSHP010000041.1, read as the reverse complement.
CGCCGCACCTTGGCCCAGCCAGAGAGGATCAAATAAACGACGTTGCCCCAGGCATCCTGCATCAAGAGCGCCTGTCCTGCCGCAATATCCCGCAGCTTCACCTGGGATCCCAACCATTGCAGAGAGGCTGCTGAGAGTTGGGCCAGCGTCGGCACCGCCTTGAGCTCGGAGAGGAGGGCAGCAGAGACATCAGAATTCATGCCGGTTGACCCTAGCGCAAGCCCACTGTAGCCCAGTCGCCGGCTCAAGGGCTATCCTGCAGAGTGTTCGCCCTAGGTCGGGTCCCCTGCCCCAAAATCCGAGAGCTTGTAGCCGCTGCGGCCTCTGGAACCTTTGCAGCTGCCTTGAGTTTGGGGAGTGGGGGCCGAGCGGGAGGAACTCAAACTGCGCCATTATCGTCTAGCTAACAGAGGTTCTGCTTGGGAGGGGATCCCTCCGTCGTTGTCCTTCGATAATCTATGGGTACCTATGGATGCTGCCCTCAGCGACATCAGTGGCCAGCGCTGGTCGGTCTGGGTGAAGGACGTGCCTGTGCGGCCCGAAAAGCTCGCTGACGTGGATCTGGTGCTGCTCTGCCAGCAGGGATCCCGGCCCCACCGCGAGGCCTTCGCTGAGCTGATACGCCGTCACCAGGCCTATGTGGACAAGGTGCTCTACCACCTGGCCCCCGACTGGCCTGACCGGCACGACCTGGCCCAGGAAGTCTGGATCCGGGCCTACCGCCACCTAAAGCGGCTGCAGGAGCCGGCGAAGTTTCGCAGTTGGTTGGGGCGGATTGCCACCAACCTGTTCTATGACGAGCTGCGCAAGCGCAAACGGCAGCAGCAGCCCCTTTCTTTGGATGCCCCGATTTCGATGCGGGACAGTGAGGTGGAATGGGAGCTGCCCAGCGAGAGCCCTAGCCCCCATGAGCACCTCACCACCTGCGAGTTTTACGAGCAATTGCACCAAGCCGTCCGCGACCTGCCTCAGGTTTTTCGCCAGACAATCCTGCTGCGGGAAATTCAGGGGATGGCCTACGAGGAAATTGCCGAGATCACAGGAGTGTCTTTGGGCACCGTTAAGTCTCGCATTGCCCGCGCCCGCGCCCGCTTACAATCCACCCTAAAACCCTACCTCGATGGTGAATGACCATGGTTCGCGGCAACCTTAACCCCGACCGCGAGGACTCCCAGCCAGAACTGCCGCTGGTGGAGGAGCGCTTTGAACAGTTGAGCGCCTACCTGGATGGGGAATTGTCGCCCCAAGAGGCGCGGCAGGTGGAAGACTGGCTGGCCAGCGATCCCCAAGCGCGGCAACTGTACAGCCAACTGGCAGCCTTGCAGGCCGGCTTGGCCAACCTCAAGGCCCCAACTTTGGATCCTGGCCAAACAGAGCTGCTGATCAGCCGCGTGTTCGAGGAGCTGGACCGCAGGCCGGCGCTCGATCTGAGCTGGCGGCGGTGCAGGGGCACCCCTTGGGGACGGGTGGCAGCGGCTGGGGTGGCCTTGGCGGGAGCCGGCTGGGCGGGCTGGCGTTGGTCGCATCCCCAGCCGTTGGTGTCGCTAGAGGAGCCGCCGGTGCGGGTGGCCATCGTGCCTGCCTCTGCCCGGGTTGCCCAGCGCTATCTGTTCGAGCCGGGGCAAAAACAAGATGCCTACTCAATTTTGTTTGAGACAACGCCGAACCTCGGCGACGAGGTGAGCTGGGAATGATTCTGAGCAGGCTTGAGAAAGATTGAGGAGTGGAGGGTGGAAAAAGCAGTTCGCGGAGCTTGCGGTTTGGCAGTTTGCCTTTGGCTAGTTAGTCTGGGATCCTTGTCGGCCCAGGCTGACCCCAGTGGCAGCCATTTCGCAGCGCCGCAGGACTCACGTCCTTATCCCCATGCCCTGGAGCCCACCAACCTGCCCTCACCCAGATCCCGTCTCACCCAACCGCTGGCCGGCTCTCAGGCTTCCACCCCCGCCCAAAACCAACCGGCCTCTCCCGAGATAGAGCTATCGCCTTTTCCCGATTTCCCCCTCCTTAAGGAGTTGGATCCGCCCCTCCCCACCTTGGCCGACCTGGGCATCCATTGGGATCGCCTGGCTCTGCTGCCCGACCTCGAGCTGGCCGAGGAAATGGATAGGGAGTTCAGCCGCCGCTTGGCCCGCCTGAACCGGCAGATTGCCAACCAACAAGAGCGCCTCTACCGCCTGTTGCAAACCTGGGACTCTGACGAGGCCGATATCCGTCAAATTCAGGCCCAACTGAGCCAGTTGCGCACAGAACGGGATCGCCTGGCGCTGGAACACCTGTTGCTGCTGCGGCAGTTGCAAGAGAACTTCGCCCTGCCTCTACCGGCCCGCTCTGCCGCCAGCTCTCCCTGAGGTGGGCCCAAGTTATGATCGGCAGAGGGCAACCACTGACGGAGCTGAGCGATGGCCCAAGTGCCCAGCAACCCAGAGATCGAGCAGTTGGCCGCTGCCATTGGCGAGGAAGTTTACATCGATGTAGCCCGCTGGCACCTCTACCTGCGGGATGCCCATCTGCACACCCTCTTGGCAGAACAACTGGCCCCCCAGGTGAGGGCAGGCAAGGTGGATGAGGACGCGGTCACGGAGATCTTGCAACGGATCCCGGTAAAAGTGGGGGGTGGGCGCAAAGAATTGCCCCTGGCGGATCTGTTGCCGATGCAAAGCCTGCTGAACTTGTTGGATGTGCTGGAGGAGTTCAGCCGCAAATGGGCTCAGTAGAGGGGGAGAAAGCATTGCAGCATCAGCTCAATCGGCTCAAGCAGTCTAGGCGGTCGCTGCCTCCAGCCGGCACCTGGCTCAGGGCCGCTGGTTTTGCCTTGCTGCTGGGGCTGTTGTCGGCCTGTCAGGGAACCGAGTGGGGAGAGCGGCTGCAAAGAGCGGTGCGACCGGTGGGCCTGCCTCCCCCTCTCTCCGCCGACCGACCGGAGACGCCCACGCCTCTGCCGGGATCCCGCTCCCCCTCTGCTCCTGCCACCCCCCCTGCTTCCTTCACGCCCCCGCCCAGCCAGGTCAGCAGCCGTTTCACGGATCTGGAGCCCGGATCCCTGGTGGCCCGTGCTGTCTCTGATCTGGATCGGCTGGGTGTCTTTGCCGATATTGTTGGCAGTGAGTTTCAGCCGCAGCGTAGCGTTCGTCGCGGCGAATTTGCCCGCTGGTTGGTGCTGGCCAACAACGCCATTCACGCCGACCAGCCCAGCCGCCAAATCCGTTTGGGATCCGCTGGCGAGCGCCCCTTGTTTTTGGATGTGCCGGAGGAGGATCCCAACTTTCGCTACATCCAGGCCCTGGGAGCTGCCGGCCTGGTGGTCGGCGATGCCAACCGCGAGTTCCGCCCCAACAGCCTGCTGTCGCGGGCAGAGCTGATCCGCATGAAGGCACCTCTGGATTTGCCGCCCGGCCAGATCAAGGGATCCCGAGCAGAGCTGGAGGAGCGTTGGGGCTTTACCGATGCGGCCCAGATCCCCGACGAGGCCGTTGCCCCCCTGGTGGCGGATCGCAGCCTGGAGAATGCCTCCACGGTGTTGCGCACCTTCGGCCCCATCCGCACGTTTAACCCCTTTGAGCCGGTCAGCCGCGGGGAAGCGGCGATTGCCCTTTCGGCCTTTGGGGAGCGAACGGCTCAGGAAGCTGCCTTGCCAACCCCAACTCCCGCAGCCGAGCCCCCCGACCCTGAGCCTTCTCCTCCTGTTGCCGAGCCAGACCAGACCCCTTCCCCTCCTCCCACCCCTGAGGGCGACCCCTCTCCCAGCGCCACTGGCAACTCTAAACCTCCAGCCGTCACCCCAGGGGCAGGGGAAATTGTGACGCCGCGCGAGCCTCAGCCCTAAATTGAGGGCGATCCCAGCGTGGAAGCGGAGAGGGCCGCAGCGCTTAACCCCCTCTCCTGCTTCGCCCCCCTGAGGCTGGATTGCAAAAGGACCAACCCCCTGGCTGCTCTTGTTGTTGGCGGCGGAAAAATGCTAACTCTCTTGCTGCTCCACAGGGCAAGCTCCTCCCCGCCTATAAAATGGGAGAAGCCAACTTGGAAAATCGACAGGGATCCCGTCTGTGTCTGCGACTGTTCCCGAAATTCGCTCGGAAGACCTGCTGCGCTACACCGTAATCGGGTCGCGGCGGCCCAGCGTCTACTTTTGGGCGGTGGCGCTGACAGGGGGTGGGCTGGGCTTTACCCTGGCGGGTCTTTCCAGCTATTTCCACCGCAACTTGCTCCCCTTTTCCGATCCCGCCAGCCTGGTGTTCATTCCCCAGGGCATTGCCATGCTCTTCTACGGCGTGCTCGGATCCCTGGCGGGGCTGTATCAATGGCTGAGCCTGTACTGGAACCTGGGGGGCGGCTACAACGAGTTCGACCGCCGCACCCAGAAGATAACCCTGGTGCGGCAGGGCTTTCCGGGCAAAAACCGCGAGGTGCGCCTAGAATACGACTTTGCCGAGGTGCAAAGCCTGCGGGTGGAGCTGCGAGAGGGCTTCAACCCTCGCCGCGCCATCTACTTGCGCATAAAAGGACGCGGCGACATCCCCCTCACCGGCGTCGGCCAGCCCCCTCCCCTGGCCGAGATTGAAAACCAAGCCGCCGAGATTGCCCGCTTTCTCAATGTCAGCCTAGAAGGTATTTGAGATTCTGTTTGGTTGTGGACGGCTGCTGGTCAGGGATCCCAGGAATTGAGATAGCCCAGAAACCGTCTCAACAACATCGGGTCAATTGTCCCAGTAAATTTCCCCTTCCGAAGGGAGAAGGGCTGGGGGTAAGGGAGCCGTGCCTTGCGGCGCCCTTGAGGAAGGTCTAGGAACCGCGGCTAGGCAAAGCTGCAGATCCTGCAACGGCCAGAGAAGGGCTGGCCGACCCTGGAGCAAAAGCCTGGGCTGTCGGGAACCCCAAAAACGGGCTTTGCTCCACCGCCTGAGTGGAGAGGGTAAATAGAGGATTGGAGAGGATGCCAGCGAAGATGGTGGCCACCAGCGTCACCACCATGCCCACCCGCAAAGCCGGCATGCCCTCGGCCTGCCAGTCGGTTGGGGGGTAGTTTTGCACCGAAAGCGACATCTCCTGCGGCTCTTTTACCACCATGGTTTTCACCACCCGCACGTAGTAGTAGATGGAGATGACGCTAGTCACCAGGCCCACCAGCACCAGCGTGTATTCTCCTGCCTGCCAGCCGGCCCAGAAGAGATAGAGCTTGCCGAAAAAGCCGGCCAGCGGCGGCAACCCGCCCAGGGAGAGCAGACAAATGCTCAGGCAAAGGGTGAGAAAGGGATCCTTCTGATAGAGGCCGCTGTACTCGTTGATTTCGTCGGTGCCAGTCTTGAGGCTGAAGAGGGTGACACACAGAAAAGCCCCTAGGTTCATGGCCAAATAGACCATCAGGTAAAAAATCAAGCTGGCATAGCCCGCTTCGGTGCCCGCCACCAAACCGATCAAGACAAAGCCCGCCTGCCCAATAGAAGAATAGGCCAGCAGCCGTTTGAGGCGGGTTTGGGCAATGGCCACCACATTCCCCAGCACCATGGTCAAAATGGCCAGCACCGAGAGCACCGCCCGCCACTCTTCTGTCATCGCCGGAAAGACGGTGGCCAGAAAGCGCACCGCCAAGGCAAAGCCTGCTGCTTTGGATCCCACTGACAAAAAGGCCACCACCGGCGTCGGGGATCCCTCATAGACATCAGGAGTCCACTGGTGGAAAGGCACCGCCGCCAGCTTAAAGCCAATGCCGCCCAGGCAGAACACCAAAGCGAGGATCCCCACCAGCCCGGCATTGGCCAGGTAGGGCGCAATAGCCGCCAACTGGGTCTGCCCCCCCGACAGGCCATAAAGCAGCGACATGCCGTAGAGGAAGATAGCGGTGCTGCTGGCCCCCGTCAACAGATACTTCAGGGCCGCCTCGGAAGAACGCGGATCCCGCTTGGTGTAGCCGGCCATCAGGTAGCTGGCGATGCCCAGCGTTTCCAAGGAGACGAACACCATGATGAGATCCGTCGCCCCGGCGAGGAACATGCCCCCCAAGGTGGCCGTGAGGAGCAGCACATAGAACTCGCCCGTGGGCGCGCCTGCCTGGAGGAAGTAGCGCTCCGCCATCATCACCGTCAGGGCTGCCGTCGCCACCACCAGGCCGCGGAAGAGAATGCTCACCGGATCCGCCGCAAAGCTGCCCAAGAAGCTCTCCAACTGGGGCTGCTGCCATTGCAACACCAAGGTCACCAAGGCCCCAAGCAAACCAAAGAGGGAGAGGGCCGGAAGACTTTTGCGCGCCGCCGACCCACCCACCAAATCCACCACCAGGACGAGCAACAGCGTGAGGGTAACCACCACCTCCGGCCAAATGGCGCCGGCATGCAGGTTTCCGGTTGGGGCGAAGACATCCATAGGGGAAGACTATGAAGAGAGATTAACGGGATCCAAAGCCAGCATACCGCGATTTCCGGCCTCCCTAGCTTGCTTCTGGCATTTCTTCTCCCAATTGTCTCCATCGACACTTCCTGGTTTCAAGAAAGCTTGGCGCTGGAGGTGAGCACCAATCGTAGGCGAGCGTGGATGAGGCTTAAGTCGGCCAAGCCCAGGTCGATCTCGCCGTCGATGACGATCCCGGTATTGATCAGCCGATCCAACAGTTCCAGCAGGGATCCCTCGCCGTGGGGTTGGCCGGGGTAGTAGTCCCCCTGGCGGGGCAAGAGAGAGCCCAGATCCCCCAGATCTAGGTTGAGCTCTGCCGGGTCGATCTCCAGCAGGGCGCAGAGTTGCCGAATTTGCTGCCGCAGGGCCTGGAGGCTGCTGCCGGCCCGCTCGATTTGCTCGGCAGAAAGGCGGTTGGCCTCCATCTGTCGCACCACTTGCGCTTCCATCAACTGCCGCAGCAGCTCCACCAAGGTCAGCACCAGGGAGGCAAGGCCAGCTTCCGGGCGTTTCCGGTCAGGGCTAGCTTGAACCCGACTCAAGTCTTGCGGGCTGGCTGGGCTGATGGCAAGACCAGAGGCAGGAGGAGGCGGGATCAACCACTGCTCAAAAGGCTGGGAGAGCTGTTCCAGGCTAAGCAAATGGAGGTGGGGATCCCGCGCCGCCTCTTGCCGCTCTTCGGGCAGGTTGTAGCCCCAGGCAGCCAAAAACAAGAGCACCTGCTCCAGGTCCGGCACCCTTTGCACCTGGCGCAGCGTCTGCAGGCGATCCTCGACAAACCAGAGTTCCTCAGGCGCTACCTGGGTCGCTGCTAGCAGCCGCCGGAGGGTGGTGGCCTTGGGGGCGCGCACCTCCTTGCCCAGGATACGGTGGCGCGGCAGTTGGATCCCTTCGCGGAGCAAAAGCTGCTGGATAAACCGCCCCTCCTTGGTGCTGAGAATGGCCAGGCGGGGCTCGCCAGCAGCCTGGATCTGGCGCATCCAAGCCGCCACTCCCGGATAAAAGCGGTGCAGCCCCAGCCAGCCCTGCAGATCTTCTTCGATCCAGCGATCCCGCACCTCATCCAGCCTTTGGGCTAAAGCCTGCTCGGAGATCCCCGCTCCCTGCAACAACCGCTGCCGCCAGCCGGGCCAGTCTTGGCGCAAAGCGTCTTCGGGGATCCCTTGCTGCAGCCCCCACAGCAGCAGGGGCATCTCCCAGCCGGTCTCGATCAGCGGGCGCAGGCGGTCGAAGGCAGGGCGCAACGACTCCAACTGGGCAGGAGCAAGGCCCCACACCTGGGCGCAGACCCGACAGGAAGAGGCAAAATACTCCGCCCGCCCGTCGCAGAGCACACCATCAAAATCCAGAGCCAAAATGCGGGGGGACATTCGCCGGGGCCTAGCGAACTCCATACCTGAGTCCCCCATAGAGCAAGTTGCAAAAATGGGGCCAGAGGCCAAGTTAATTTAACCAAACTGTTTTGCCGGATTGGCCCAACCTAGTTCGATTCCGAGATGCGAACAGACTTGATCTCCACCGGCTTGAGGGGACGATCCTGCGGGCCGGTGGGTGCAGTAGCAATTTTATCCAACACGTCCTCCCCCTCGATTAGTTGCCCAAAGATGGTGTAGTTGGGCGGCAGGGGATAGTCGGCATGCATGATAAAAAACTGGCTGCCGTTGGTGTTGGGGCCGGCATTGGCCATGGCCAAGGTTCCTCGCGTGTAGGGGCGCTGCACCGGCTCATCGGGAAAGCGGTACCCCGGCCCGCCTCGCCCCGTGCCGGTGGGATCCCCGCCCTGAATCATGAAGCCCCGAATGACACGGTGAAAGATGACGCCATCGTAGAAGTGATCCCGGGCCAAAAAGACAAAATTGTTGACGGCAAGGGGAGCTTCCTGCGGGAACAGCTCCAAAACCATCGTGCCGGCGGTGGTCTCCAGCGTGGCCGTGTAGGACTTGGCCGGGTCGATCACCATGGGGGGAGGACTGTTGTAGGTTTTCACGGTTTTGCCCAACTGTTGTGCCAGGAGCAAATCGTAAGAAGAATGCGGGCGGGCCAGAGCCGAAACAACGCCGGATCCCACCCAAAGCAGCACTGCCAGCAAAGCCAGCTTGAACAGGTGGGTGATGCCAGAGGGCACGCGCACGTTTCTTGCCAGAAAGCTCCGCCCCTATCCTACCAGGATCCGTCCGGCCTTACTCATCCCCCGACCGGAATGGGGGTTTGGCCCGCCGCACCAGCCAGTAGCTAACGGAGAGGGCTAGCGTTGCCGCTGCCAGCCCAATGAGATCTAGACCCCCCAGCTTCTCAAAATCAAAAATAATGATCTTGCGCGCCACCGCGATCAAAGAGGTAACAATCACCAGCTCCACCTGCACCACCTGCTTTTGCAAGTAGGCGGTAATGTTCTCCAGAATCTCCAGCGCGATCAGGATATTCAAAAAAAGGCCGAAAATCTCGATCAAAGTAGTGGAGAAAAACCCGGTTGGCTCCCGCAGCAGATCGGCCACCAGGAAGCGGGCCAAATCCACCACGGCCACCACAATCAGGCCGATCATCAAGATGGAAAGCAGCTTCGAGATCAGGCTTTCGATGCGGGTGATGGCCCGCAAAAAGGGATCCTCCTCTTCGGTTTCGTGAGGATTGTGCAACAGCCACTTGAGAAACCGCATCGACAACCCTTCCCCCCTGCGTCCGGGATCCCATTATCTGCCCTAACCGTTAGCTGGAAGAGATCCCTTGGGGCGACGGTTGCGACACCGCTCAGAACAGTATTTCACCTCTGACCAACAGTCGGCCCACTTCTTGCGCCAGGTGAAGGGCCTGCCGCAGGTGAGACAGATTTTGCTGGGCAAATCCGACTTTTTTCGGTGGCGGGGCATAGCGCGCTAGAAACGACAACTCTTGAATTAACCCCAATGCCCTAGCCTGTGTTCTGCAACTGCAGGGCTTGCGGCCGGGAACGGCTGCGCAAAGCAGCCTCGATCAGCCCCAAAAAGAGGGGATGGGGACGGTTGGGGCGGGAGCGAAACTCGGGATGGAATTGGGTGGCGATGAAAAAGGGGTGGCTGGGCAGCTCGATAATTTCCACCAGGCGGTTATCGGGCGAGACACCACTAATCACGTAGCCGGACTCGAGGAATAGGCTGCGGTAGGCGTTGTTGAACTCATAGCGATGGCGGTGGCGCTCATAAACAATTGTCTCACCGTAGAGCTTGGCCGCCAGGGTGTCGGGCAGAATGCGGCAGGGGTAGAGGCCCAGGCGTAGGGTTCCCCCCAAATGTTCCACATCTTTTTGCTCTGGCAACAGGCTGATGACGGGGTGGGGGGTGTCGGGATCGAACTCATAGCTGTTGGCCCGCTCCAGGCCGGCAATGTTGCATCCCCAGTCGATCACCGCACACTGCATGCCCAGGCACAGCCCCAGAAAGGGAATGCCCCGCTCGCGCACGTAGCGAATGGTGGCCACCTTGCCCTCGATGCCGCGGCTGCCAAACCCACCCGGCACCACCACGCCGTCTACATCGGCCAGCAGGGCTTCTGGCCCCCGCTCCTCGACTTCCTCAGAAGAGATCCAGCGCAAAGTAACGCCGGCATTGAGAGCCAGGCCCGCATGGCGCAGGGCTTCCGCTACCGAGAGGTAGGCGTCGGTAAGGCGCACGTATTTGCCGACAATGGCGATCTCCACTTGCTCTTGAGGGTGGTGCAGCCGCTGCACCAGGAGCTCCCACTCGCGCAGATCCGGCTGCTGCGGCTCCAGGTTGAGGATCTGCAAAACCCGCTGCGCCAACCCTTCCTGCTCCAGCACCAAGGGCACATCGTAGATGCTGGGGGCATCCTGGGCCTGGATAACACATTCCACCGGCACGTCGCAAAACTCGGAGATCTTCTCCTTGATGCTGCGGGGCAAGGGCTGCTCGCAGCGGCACACCAACACATCTGGCTGAATCCCAATCGAGCGCAGCTCCTTGACTGAGTGCTGAGTGGGCTTGGTTTTCATTTCCCCCGCCGCCTTGATGAGAGGCACCAGGGTAACATGCACATAGGCCACATTGGCCCGGCCCACATCTTTGCGAAATTGGCGGATGGCCTCCAAAAAGGGCAGAGACTCGATATCCCCCACCGTGCCCCCCACCTCCACCAGCACCACGTCGGGGTTGGTCTCGCGGGCCACCCGCCGGATGCGCTCTTTGATCTCCTGGGTAACATGGGGGATCACCTGCACCGTGCTGCCTTGGTAATCCCCCCGCCGCTCTTTGTAGATCACCGCCTGGTAGATGGCGCCGGTGGTGACGTTGTTGAGCTTGGACATGTTGGTGTCGGTGAAGCGCTCGTAGTGGCCCAAGTCCAAGTCGGTCTCGGCGCCATCGTCGGTGACGAACACTTCCCCATGCTGGTAGGGGCTCATGGTGCCGGGATCCACATTGATGTAGGGATCCAGCTTCAAAATCGACACGGTGTAGTTGCGGGACTTGAGCAGACGCCCCAAGCTGGCTGCCACGATCCCCTTGCCAATGCTGGAGACGACTCCGCCGGTGATGAAGACAAACTTGGCCATACCCCCGATCCCTTGCCCTCTTCTGATTATGCCAGGGATCCCAGGGCTTCCTTAGGGCCGAGAGCGGATGGGGCCGTTGTAGAGGATGGTGGTCTGGAAGGTGCGCCGATCCACCCGCACCTGGGTTTCGATGCTGGGCTGGACGAAGCCGGGCTCGCCGCCGCGGAAGGTGAAGATCCAGGCATCTTCCAACTCTTCAAAGGGCGCGTCGATGGCCGCCCCGTGCATGGAAGCCTCGGCGCGGTAGCGCTGCAAGCCCCCGTTGGCAATTTCAGCCGCTTGGCGGGCCAAGTTCTTGGCCCGGTTGAGATCGCGGAAGTAGCGGCTGATTTCCTCAAAAGTCCCCGTCGGCAGCGGCCTTGGCCGGGGGGGTGTGGGCGGCACAGGCCGCGGATCTGGCACAATCGGCAGAGTGGGAATATCCTGGCTAGGGGGCAGCGGCTCGACTGGAATCGGGGTTCTGGCAGGTTCTGGAAAAAGGGGGGTGACCACCTGCGCCTGGGCAGAAGGCAGGAATCCCCAGATTACAACGCCGCCCAGGCAGAGACGGAAAATGGACTTCATAGAGCCATGCCGATGTGAATTTTTCAATCCCCACTCTACTGAGCCTCTAGTTAGGAAAGTAGAGGCAAAAGCCCGGACTCTTTTTCCACCAGCAGCTAGGCACGTGGGTTGTCTGCGCAACCGGCTTTGTCCTCCCCTGGCGCCTGTTAGCATCCTGAAACGGGATCCTTTGCAGAAGTTGCCATGGAGTTTGTTACACTTGCCAAGACGGGGCTCCGGCTGAGCCGCGTGGGGTTGGGCACCTGGAGCATGACCGGGGATTGGTGGGGGCCGGCGGATCCCCAGGAGGCCTATGCCACCCTCCGCAAGGCCATTGACCTAGGGATTACCCTCTTTGACACGGCTCCGGCCTACGGCCGCGGCCTTTCGGAAGAGCTTTTGGGACGGGCCATCCGGGATGCCGGCTGCCGGGATCGAGTGGCGATCGCCACCAAGGCCGGCCTGCAGTGGATAAACGGCAAGGTGGTGCGCAACTGCAGCCTAAGTTGGCTAGCTCAGGATCTGGAAAACTCCCTTCGCCGCCTGCAAACCGACGTGATCGACATCTACCAGGTGCATTGGCCGGATCCCTTGGAGCCCCTGGAGGAGACGGCTGCCTTTTTCGGCCGCTTGCTGCAGCAGGGCAAGATCCGCGCCATTGGGGTGAGCAACTTTTCTCCTCCGCAGATGGAGCGTTTCCGTCAGGTGGCTCCCCTGCATACCGTCCAGCCGCCCTATAACCTGTTTGAGCGCCAGATCGAGGCGGATGTCCTGCCCTACTGTCGTGCCAACGGTATTGCCACGCTGATCTACAGCCCCCTCTGTCGAGGGCTGTTGGGGGGACGGCTGACGCCGCAAACCCAGTTTCCGCCTGGAGATCTGCGCGGCGGCATCGATCCCAAGTTTGCGGAGCCTCGCTACTCCCACTACTTGCAAGCAGCGGAAGAGCTGAGCCGGCTGGCGCGAGAGCGCTACGGCAAAACCCTGCCCCAGTTGGCGGTGCGCTGGCTCTTGGATCAGCCGGGAGTAAGTGCAATCCTGTGGGGAGCGCGCAAGCGCCAGCAGTTGGAGGACCTAGCCGGCGTGTGGGGCTGGTCGCTGGAGGCGGAGGCAATGCAGGCCATCGACGCGATCCTGCAAAGGCATGTCCCCGAACCCATCCCCCCCAGCTTCATGGCCCCCCCTGCCCGTGCTGCCTAGAGCAAGGAGTGGGGGGTAAGGCTGTCCAATGGCGCTGCAAGGGGTGATCCTAAGCTGGAGCGGTGTGGTGGCCGACGACGAGGGGCTGCACCTCCACGCCATCAACCAAGTGCTGCTGGAGGAGAACCTGCGTCCCTGGGATCTGGGATCCCGGGAGCAAAAGGAGCTCTACCGGCTGCACTATCTGGGCCGACCGGATTGGGAGCGCCTGCCGGCGCTTTGGCAAGCCCAGGGACGGGTGCTCAGCCCCAAGCAACGAGAAGAGTTGTTGCGCCGCAAGGCCCTTTACTATCAACAGGCTCTGCAGGAGCAGAAGGGATCCCTTCTTGTCCCCGGTTTGGCAGAGGCCCTAGAGAAGCTGGAGCGGCTGCAGCTCAAGGTGGGCCTAGTGAGCGGCCACGCCGCTGCTGAGGTGGAGGCTTTTTTGGAGCGCTTCCCCTGTCCAGCTCTGGCGCGGCTGACTCATGACTTTCGCTACCGCGTAACCGGCGAGGCAGGGGATCCTCAGTTGCACCGTCTGCTCCTAGAGCGGATGGGGCTCTCCCCTCAGGAGTGCCTGAGTTTTGAAGCCACCTACGCCGGCATTCAAGCGGCTCGCTCGCAAGGGATCCCGGTCTTGGCCCTAGCCACCTTCTTCCCGCTGCACATGTTGCAGCGGCGGGCCAACTGGGCGGTGGATGGTTACCCCCAAGTGGAATGGGAGCGCCTCCAAACTTGGTTTGCCACTGGCCAAGACCGTCCTGCCGACCCTCCTGGCAAACCCTTAGCCAAAGGGCAGGGTTCTCCCTAGGGCAGGATCAGCATGCCGTCCCCAAAGGAGTAGAACCGATAACCCTCCCGGATGGCCTCTTGGTAGAGATCCAGCAAACGCTCTCGCCCGATCAAGGCTGCCACCAGCATCATCAGGCTGGAGCGGGGCAGATGAAAGTTGGTGATCAGCCCCTGCACCACCCGCCAGGAGTAGCCGGGGTAGATAAAGAGGTCGCTTTTTCCCTGCCAGGGTTGCAGGGTGCCGGAGAGGGCTGCCGTCTCTAGGGCCCGCACCACCGTTGTTCCCACCGCAATCACCCGCCTTCCCTGGGCTTGGGTTTCGCGAATAGTGTCCACCGTTTCTGCCGGCACCTTGAGCCACTCGCTGTGCAAGCGGTGGTCGGTTACTCGCTCTGCCTCTACCGGGCGGAAGGTACCCAGGCCGATGTTGAGGGTGATGTAGGCAGTTTGGATCCCCTTTTGGGCCAGCCGCTCCAAGAGCTGGGGGGTAAAATGCAGCCCGGCGGTGGGGGCGGCCACCGAGCCCGGGTGTCTGGCCCAGACCGTTTGATAGTCTTCAGGTCGGACTCCCGCGCTTGTCGGATCAAGGGCGTGGGCAGCTTTCAGATAGGGAGGGAGCGGGATCCGCCCCACCCGCCCCAGGATCTGCTCAAAGGTATCCGCCCCTTCCCAGGTCAACTGCACCACCCGGCCACCCGTCTCCGCGTCCACGGCCAGCACTGTGGCCCCCAGTTCAGCCGGGGATCCCTGGCGATCCCAAAACCGGATTTGATCCCCCACCTTGACCCGTTTGCCTGGCCTAACCAAGACCCGCCAGATTTGCTCCTGCTTGGAGGTGTTGGCCGGGATGGGCTCCAGCAGCAAAACCTCCACCCGTGCCCCGGAAGCGTCCTTTCCCGGCAAAACCTTAGCCCCCCATAGCCGGGCTGGGATTACCTTGGTGTCGTTGAGAACCAGCAGATCCCCGGCCTGCAGGTAGTCGGGGAGGTCGCAGAAGCGGCGGTGCTCGTGCCTATCTGGGTACACCACCAGCATTCGCGCCTGATCCCGTGGCTCCACAGGGGCTTGCGCGATCCGCTCAGGGGGCAGGGAGTAGTCGTAGCTAGCCGTTAGGAGATCCGGGTTGAGCTCTCCAACGCTCCCTGGAAGAAGCTGGCCGGGTTCGGCTTGGCCAGCAGAAGCAGCCAGTAGGAAAGAATGGCTCATGGACAAACACAGCAGCACGCCTCCAGCATAGCCGACGGATGCCGGTTGCCAGAGGCTTTGTCCGGGAGGGATTGGGGGGAGGGTGTGCCACCTAGACCTTGGCCACCACCACCCGCTGGGGTTGATCCTGGTACTTGCCCTGGCGGTCGGCGTAGGTGGTCTGGCAGGGATCCCCTTCCAAGAAGAGGAGCTGCACCACCCCTTCATTGGCATACACGCGGCAGTCGGCGCTGGAAGCGTTGGAGAACTCCAAGGTGAGATAGCCCCGCCACCCCGCCTCGGCTGGGGTGAGGTTGGCGATCAGCCCTACCCGCGCGTAGGAGGACTTGCCAATGCAGATGACGGTGATGTTATCCGGGACTTGCAGCCGTTCTAGGGAGACGCCCAGGCCGTAGGAGTGGGCGGGGATGATGAAGTAGTCCCCCATCTCGTCGTGGTGCAGCTCCACAGGTTCCAGGTTTTTGGGGTTAAACCGCTTGGGATCCACCACCGTGCCGGGCACGTGGCGGAAGATCTTGAACTCCACCGGTGACAGGCGAATGTCGTAGCCGTAGGACGAGAGCCCGTAGCTCAAGACGGGCCGCATCTGGCCGTTCCACTCCACGCGGCGCACCAGCTCAGGACAAAACGGCTCGATCATCCCCCGTTGCGCTTGCTCGTAGATCCAGCGGTCGTTTTTTAACATGGCTGCAACAGGCTGCCCGACAGGCCAGAGAGTTTGGAGAAGAGAGCGCAGTCGCTGCTGGCAAGGCTACGAGCTGCTGACCCGCTAGGGATCCATTCTCGGCGGGGGGCCGCCCTCTGGGGAAGGAGGAACGAGGACTGGATCCCGCCGTGGACGTAGCTGGGTGATCAGATCGGCGCGCTCCAGGAGAGAATCCGGCATCTCCGGCCCGGTGATCACCATGTCCATCCAGACTGGGCGCTGATCGATCAAATCCAGCACCTGCGCCTCCGGGATCAGGCCCAGCTTGATGGCCAGGCCCAACTCGTCTAGCACCACCAAGCCATAACGGCCACTCCTGACCGCCTCCTGAGTAAATTGCCACAGCTCATCCAGAGCCACCCGCTCCTCCGGCTCCAGGTGAGGCGTATCGATGCAGCGGTGCAGACGACAGCGGGCCCACTCCAGCGAGCTGCCCAGCAAAAGACGATTTTCCGGCCCCTGGTTGATCCCGCCCTTGAGAAATTGCACGATCAACACCCGCGTCCCCTGGCCGGCCAAGCGCAGTGCCTGAGCCATCACAGGAGTGAACATGCCCCGGCTGGGATGGGTGTAGAGCTGCAGGGATCCCTGGGGGATCAGCTGGGCAGAAAAGGCTCCGTCCCGCTGGAAAAAGCGGTCGCCGGCAGCAGGGTTGGCCTGGGCTGCAGGCTGTTTGATGCGGGCAACAGGAACGGCATCCTTGGGGGAGGGCATAGGATTGGGTGAGGCAGTGCGAACCACGGTTTTATCTCGTGAGGGGGCTAGGGGACAAGGCCCTTGGTCTGGGCGGCTTTGCCGAGGAACAAAAGCCCTATCCGTCACCGTTGCGGAGACGCGAAGGAGAGCCACAAGCAACTACCGCCTGCCAAGGCAAACGGCAACTGATGGGACGCAAGGCTTACAAGTGGTGGAAAACATTGACTACGGATTCCATGAAACACCACCTGTGCCTATTCGTCAACGAGTCAGTTCTGTTTCCCGTCGACACACAAATCGCCCCGAATACGGTGTTAGAAAGTATAATCCTTGCCCATCCTAGCTTTTTGCCAGGCGGAGGCGATGGGCGAGAAGAAAAGCTTTTGGATGAGATCTTAATAAAACTTCCGCCGAGGTGTAAAAGCTTAAGCGTCTAGCCATCTTGCTTAATCACGAAAATGTGCCCCAAAAAGATGCAAGCAAAAGATCACTTTTTCTAGATAAGATTAACTCTCAATACATGAGAAGGCCAATGACGGCGGCTTGCTCAACTCAATAGAAAAGAGACTTGAGGCGTCCCAGGAGCCTTGCTCGGCATAGACTATAGACTAATCCGCTTGATTGGAAGTCGAAGAACTTGTGTGCATTCCAAAGTAGTTCATTTGAGAAAGGTTGCGACCACAGAGCCAGAAGGTCTACTTTCTTAGGTCGATAAACGCAGATTGTTTACTGCCGTCATAAAGATGGTCTTTTGATAAGGTCTATCAGGATCGGCGGTTAATTGGAAAATAATGTAAAACTTATTGCAAGACCAATTTTGGTTGTTTGATAGTTTTTCTGTTGAATTAAACTTCAGTATTTCTATATAGATTGCGTCGCTGTTTCCTGATCAAATGAATGGGAATTTCTATTGGGTTTTTGCCAACTTTATGAGGGTTCTGTAGGCAAGCAGGATCGCTGCAGACAAGGAACGGATCCGTAGCGGCTCCCGTCAGGGTTGCCGGAAAAAGCTGGGGTTGGATCCCATTTGAAGCCGGTCACTCCGCGCTCCAGATCCTTGGGTACCGATGTTGCCGGGATCCTATGGCGCAAGGGGGGCAAGGCTCTTTCTTCTCTGAGAAGCCTCCTTTAGTCTCAGAAAAGTAAGTAGAACCTTGGGGCTCTGCCTCAAGGGGCTGTCTAGGGGTGGCTTGACAACGCCTCTACGAGTTCGTTTGTGGACTGCGCCTTCAGGCAGAGGGAGTGTCAAGCTGATTAAAAAGTAGCCAGAAAGCAGATGGGGATCCGACGCTCGAGCCGTACATCAAAAGAACCGTATCCTGCTGCCGGAAGAGTTGTCTTGGTTTGCCGCTAGCGACTTAGGTTGGAGAAAAAACCCAAGCCATTGTGAACCCCGGGTAGGCGCCGCCGAGATCTCGTTGTATTGGGATCAGTCTCGCCGTCGGCTAGTCCGATCTCTGGCTCCAGATTGACGGCTTCTTCCCCCAGCACCAGTGTGGAAGAGCGGCCTCCATCTAGGTTCAAAGCGTGGCGACAGCCCAACTGCCGCAACAACTGCGCCATCTCCAACAGGGTGAGCCCTTGGTTTTCCTGGGCATTGCCGGCGGCCACCAGGAGCAGATCCCTGTTGTCCGGTTGCCCCTGCCGCAGACAGATGGCGCTGCGGGCAGCCTGTTGCCGGCGGAAGAGAGGCTGAAACCCCTCCAATTCGGCATCCAGGACCACCTGGCCGTCCAAGAGCAAGAGCGGCCCTGCCCCCAGAATGTGGGGGTAGGCTTCCAGCTCCAGCGGATCCACCGTCCAGTCCAGCCGGAGGCGATCTCCTGGGATCAGCTTGCCGGCTTCTAGAGCGCCCTCTAGCCCTCGTGCTGCCAGTATGTAGCCTTTGGGAGGGATCGGCACCGTCACTTTGCCGGCCACGCCTGCCGACAGGATCTGCTGCAGCCGGTCTTCTTGCACAATGAGGAGAACTTCGTCGTCCGTCTGGGTGG
This sequence comes from Synechococcus sp. RC10A2, assembly GCF_047502605.1. Classification (NCBI taxonomy): domain Bacteria; kingdom Bacillati; phylum Cyanobacteriota; class Cyanophyceae; order Synechococcales; family Synechococcaceae; genus Synechococcus; species Synechococcus sp. RC10A2. The sequence goes on along the minus strand of NZ_JANSHP010000041.1, from coordinate 31,135 downwards.
TGTAGGTGGATCCCCAATCAGGGGTGTACTGGGCGATCCCGGGCAGGATGTAGCCGCTGTTGATGCCGACCAAGGGGATCCGATCCCCCAAGTCGTTGCGCAGCTCTATTTGCATCCGCAGGCGGGCAAAGCGCACCGGCTCCAAGCCAGGGGGAGAATTGGCGGCGTCAAACCAGGCAATCGCCCCTCGGCCCAAGATGGGGCTGGAGATCCAGCGGCCTTCCAGGCGAATGGCCCCCAGCGGCTGGCGGGTATTGCGGTTAAAGAAGCCGCCGTTGATAGCAGCCACCGCTCCCCGTTCGCGGCTAAAAGCGGGCAGCTCCCCCAGGCCCACTAGACTGGCAGGGTCGGCCCAAATGGGGCGCAACTGGCCGGCGGCTAGGGAAACTGCCACGACGGAAACCAGGATCCGTCGATCCTCCAGCCAAACCATCCTTTGGTACAAAGGGATCCCCTCTACTACCCGCACAGGCTGCCCGTTGAGGAGCGTCTGGGCAGGGACAGGTAGGTTGCTGAGCAAGAGGAGAGCTGCCCCCGCCCAGGCCACAGCTTTGGACCAAGAGACCCACCTTGCCGGCACCACCCAAGGCGCCAAGTTGGGAAACTGCATCTGGCAGGAAGAGGGCAAGTTTTTGGCTTTGAGCAAGCTTGGCAGCTCCTATCCGCCGGCGGCAAAAGTGGCCATCAAAATCAAAGACAGCAGAATGCCCGGAAAAAGCAGCAGCACCAAGGTCAAAAACTCAGAAAGGGTCATGGGCTGAAGACGAGAAGAAGAGGCAGAGGCTACAGCTCCTAACCTAGCGATTCCGGCATCCCTTCCCATCCTCCCTTTGGGATCCCTTAACAGTTCTGAGGCTTTTCCCACCCCCTTCTGCCAGCGATATCCTGGCAAAGGGGAAGTCATCTTCGAGAGCTCTGATGGGCATCCAAGGCAGACGCATAGCCGTCGAACCCGACCACCTCCGACCCTGGTTAAAAGAGGCAGTCCTGGCGGGGGGTGGCGAACTGGTGCCGCTGGCGGAAGCGGAGGCTCTGGTGTGGGCCGATGCCTTTGACGTGCCCAAGCTCAAGCAGTGTCTTGCCGAAGGAAAGGGGATCCGCTGGGTGCAGTTGCCCTGGGCGGGCGTGGAGCCTTTTGCCCAGGCAGGGATCCTGGATCCCGCCTATGTGTGGACCTGCGGCAAGGGGGTCTATGCCCAAGCGGTGGCCGAGCATGCCCTGGCCCTCACCTTGGCCGGCCTGCGGGATCTCAAGCACCGCGCTCTGGCCCAGACTTGGCAGCCGGGATCCGGCACCAGCCTCTGGGGCAGCCGCGTGGTCATCTTCGGGGCGGGGGGCATTGCCCAGGCCCTGATCCGCTTGTTGCAGCCCTTCCAGTGTTCCGTTGAGGTGGTGCGGCGCAGGGCGGATCCCTTGCCGGGAGCCAGCCGGGTGGTGACGTTGGCGGAGCGGCAGGCAGTGCTGGCAGGAGCGGATGTGGTGATCCTGGCCTTGGCCCTCACCCCCGAGACAGAGGGGATCATCGCCTGGCCAGAGCTGGAGCAGATGGGATCCGGCTGTTGGTTGGTCAATGTGGCGCGCGGCAAACATATCGTCACCCCTGACCTGGTGGCCGCCTTGCAGGAGGGGATCATCCGGGGTGCCGCCCTGGATGTTACGGATCCAGAACCGCTGCCCGATGGACATCCCCTCTGGCGCTTGCCCAATTGCCTAATTACCCCCCACACGGCCATCACCGACGCCATGATTGTCCCTGCCCTCTCCGAGCGGGTGCGGGAAAATGTGAGCCGCTTTCGGCTGGGAGAACCCTTGCTGGGGGTGGTGGATCCGGTTCTAGGTTACTGAGCCCTCACCCTCTCCCGAGGGAAGCAGGGATCTAGGACTCGATGGGAATAGGATCCTGGGGAGGAGCCATCTCCTGGACGCGGGCGGCGATGGCCTCGGCCATCTCCTGGGTGCCCACAGGCTCCCCTTGCGCCAGGTCATAGGTGACGTATTTGCCTTCGGCAATGACCGACTGCACTGCCGCTTCTACCCTCGCGGCGGCTTCCCGCTCGCCCAGGTAGCGCAACATCATGGCCCCGGAGAGGATGAGGGCAGAGGGGTTGACCTTATTTTGGCCGGCATACTTGGGCGCTGAGCCGTGGATAGCCTCAAAAACCGCAATGCCATCGCCGATGTTGGCCCCTGGCGCCACCCCCAGCCCGCCGATCATCCCGGCGCACAGGTCGGAGATAATATCCCCATAAAGATTGGTGAGCACCAGCACATCGTAGAGCTGGGGCTTTTGCATCAGTTGCAGGCACATGTTGTCGACAATGAGATCTTCAAACTCGATGTCGGGGTACTCCTGGGCCACCTCCCGTGCCACCTGCAAAAACAGGCCGTCGGTAAACTTCATGATGTTGGCTTTGTGAACGGCCGTTACCTTTTTGCGGCCATTCTGGCGGGCGTATTCGAAGGCAAACTTGACAATGCGACGGCTGCCAAACTCCGAAATGGGTTTGATGCCAATGGCAGATCCCTCGCGGATGAACTTGCCAGAAAGACGCATCATCTCTTCGCGAGCGTGGGCTGCTTCGGGGGTGCCTCGCTCGAACTCGATCCCGGCGTAGAGATCCTCGGTGTTTTCCCGCACCACCACCAGGTCAATGTCTTGAAAGGGGCTTTTGATGCCGGGGAGGGACTTGGCCGGGCGCAGGTTGGCGTAGAGATCCAGCTCTTTGCGGATGGCTACATTGACTGAGCGAAAGCCCGTGCCTACAGGGGTGCCGATGGGCCCTTTGATGGCCACTCTGGTTTCCCGGATGGACTCCAACACCTGCGGTGGCAAAGGCGTGCCGTATTTCTCAATCACCTCTACCCCTGCTTCTACTCGGATCCACTCCAAGTCCACCCCGGTGGCCTCCAGGACTGTGGTCATTGCCCTGGTTACTTCCGGGCCAATGCCATCGCCGGGGATCAACGTTACACGATAGGCCACAAATCCTTCTCCTCCCAGGATTGACGCTGGCAGCTTGACGGGATCCCGCCTAGCGCCGGCCTTTGAGCCCGTGGGGGATCCCTGAGCTTAAACGAAGCTTAAACGACTATAAAACAGGTTGGGGCCATCCAACGCCAAGCTGCGGCAAAACTGCCGCCCCTAGAGGATCCGCAGCGGATCCACATCGAGGCTGACGCGAATCCCCTGGGGAATATGTCCAAGGGCGCGGCGCAGGTGGGTATCGATCTGGGCGCGATCCCAGGGCTGATCGGGAAGCTGTTTGAGGAGGATCTGCCAGCGGTAGCGGCCGGCAACCCGCTCCACTCGGGCCGGTCCTGGCCCCAACACCTCCGCCGGGATCCCTTGCAGGCCCTCAGCTAGGCGGCTGCAGTAGCGCTCTAACGCCTCCAGGCGGCTGCTGCTCAGGCGAATTAAAATCAACGCCCGGTAGGGAGGGTAGCCCCCCTCTTGGCGTTGGCGCAGCTCGGCCTGGACAAAGCCCTCGTAGTTGTGGGCCAGCACCGCTTGCAAGATGGGGTGCTCTGGCAAATAGGTCTGGATAATGGCCTGGCCTGGCAAGGATCCGCGGCCTGCCCGGCCCGCCACCTGGGTCAGCAGTTGAAAGGTGCGCTCGCCAGCGCGGTAGTCAGGCTGGTGCAGCAGCCCGTCGGCGGCTACCACCCCCACCAGCGTCACCTGGGGGATGTCCAGCCCTTTGGTGAGCATCTGGGTGCCCACCAGCACCTGGGCCTTGCCGCTGCGAAACTGCTCCAGCAAATCCCGGTGGGATCCCTTACGGCGGGTGGCGTCGCTGTCGTAGCGCAAAATCGCCACCTGCGGCCAGTGCTGCTGCAGCACCTCCACCACCTTCTGGGTGCCGGTGCCGAAGTGCTTGAGGTAGGGCGAGCCGCAGGCAGGACAGTGCTGGGGGTGGGGTTGGCGGGCGCCGCAGTAGTGGCAGCGCAGCTCCTGCCCGCCCTCCAGGTGAAAGGTAAGGGAGACGTCGCAGTGGGCGCAGGTGAGGACAAAGCCGCAACTGCGGCACAAGACAAAGGTACTGTGCCCCCGCCGGGGGACAAAGAGGATGGCCTGTTCCCCCCTCTTCAAAGTCTCGTGCAAAGCTTGATGCAGGCGGCGGCTGAGAATGCTGCGGTTGCCCGCCTGCAGCTCCTGGCGCATGTCCACCAGCTCCAGCCGGGGCAGGGTGGCCGGGATCCCCGCCTGGGGGATGCGCTGCGGCAAAGGGAGACGAACCCAGCGCTGCGGATCCTGCAGGTGGACCGCATAGGTTTCCACTGCCGGTGTGGCGCTGCCCAGAACTAGGGGACAGTTGGCTAGCTCAGCCCGCCACTCCGCCACCTGACGGGCGTGGTAGCAGGGCTGGGGCTGATCCTGCTTGAAGCTGTCGTCGTGCTCCTCGTCCAGAACGATGAGGCCCAGGTTGGCCAAGGGGGCAAACACCGCCGAGCGGGTGCCGATCACCACCTGGGGGACAGCAACCAACATCTGCCGCCAGAGGTCGTAGCGCTCGCCGGCTGAGAGGCCGCTGTGGTAGGTCCACACGCGGGATCCCAGCCGCGCCCGAAAGCGATCCGTCAGTTGCGGGGTAAGGCCGATCTCCGGCACCAGCACCAAGGCTGACCGCCCCTGCTGCAGCACCTGGGCAATGACTTGCAGGTACACCTCTGTCTTGCCGGAGCCGGTGACCCCATGCAGCAGAAAGCGTTGGTTTCGCCCCAGGGCTTGCTGGATGGCCGCCACTGCCTCGGCCTGGGCTGGCGTCAGAGGCTTGGGCAAATCTTTCTCCACAGGCCGCTCGGCCTCTCCCAGCCGCAGCAAGGGTCGCTCGTAGAGGTGCACCCGGCCTTTGCGGGCTAGGCTCTGCAGCACTGACCGGCTCACCCCCGCCAGGCGCTCCCACTCGACCAGCAGCAGCTCCCCCCCCTTTTGCTTGAGGATCTGCAGCGCTTTCTGCTGGGGCAAGCTCAGCCCCTCCAGCGAGTCCTCCACCAAGGTGGCCGCCTGTTGGGTTTTCACCCTGCCCCCCTGCTGCTCCTGCCAGAAGCTTTCCACCCAACCCCGCCGCTGCAGCTCCCGCAGAGCGACCTCGGCGCCAGGCACCTGCTGCTGGAGGTAACGCCAAGACAGCTCCCCTCCCTTCTCCCGCAGCAGCCGCAGCAAAGCCTGGGCAGCCGGCGAACATTCCCCTGGCGGGGATCCAACCAGGCGGATCCGCCGCTGGGAGCGGCTCAGCAAGCCCGGCGGCAAAACGGTGCGCACCACCTGGGCTAGGGGGGTGAGGTAGTAGTTGGCTACCCGCTGCAGCAGAGGCCAGAAATCCTTGGGCAGGATCCCTTTGGCCACCACCGCTTCAATCTCTCGCACCGACTGGGGATCTACTCCTGTCGGCAACTCCGAGCGCCAGCCCAGAGCCACCGCCCCCGCCACCTGTTGGCCAAAGGGAACGCTGAGGAGATCGCCCGCTTCTGGCTCCCATCCCTCTGGCACGCGGTAGGTGAAGCAGCCCCCCAAGTGGGGATGATCCACCCACACCTCCAGCCAGCGGGGAGGAGCAGGCTGCGCCACCGGATCCCTCACGGTCGGGGCAAGAACCGCGGCAGATCCACTGCCCGCTTATCAGGGCGAGCCAGCAAAGGCCGGGACTGTTCGCGTAAGCGGGACGGAGTCCATAGGGCAGACTTGGGCTTGGCGGCCTGGAGCGAAGCGAGAGACTCAGACCGTGTTGGCGTGTCGGCAGCATTGGGAGCCGCTGCACCAGCGCGAGGCGGGATGTCTATTCCCTTGCGCTCCAAAGCCGTCTTCAGGCTGAGCAGGTGCATCTGCTGCTGCTCGTACTTCTCTCTCAGGGAGCGGTTTTCTTCGGCGAGGGCGGCGCGTTCCGCCTGCAGGGCCCTCACCTGCCCCTCCAAGGCCTCTGTTTGCTCCTGCAGATGGGTGACGGCGATCTGGGCAGAGCGCAATTGCGATTGCCAGGTGGGTTGGTCGGCAAGCTGGGCCAGAGCTGCTTGGAGCCGCTGCTCCAGATCGCCGAGGCGCTGCTGGGCCTGGGCGTACCGTTCCTCCAGACGGCGGTGCTCCTGCTGCCAATGGGCAATTTCCGCCTGCGCTTGGGCGAGGGCAGCTTGCAGCGCTTCGACCTGGGCTTGCCACTGCTGTTGCTGCTCCCGGGAGTCCTGACGCCATTGCTCTTGCTGAGCTTGCAAAGCGGCCAGTTGCGCCTGGGCATCGGCCAGCGCCGCTTCCAATTCCTGCCGTTGTTCCTGCCAGCGCTGCTCCGCTTCCGCCTCTGTCTCGGCATAGCCCGCCAGACGCGCCTCGAGATGTTCCCGCTGTTCTTGCCAGGCTGCCCGTTGGTCGTTGTACAGAGCCCGCAGGCTGTTCAGCTCCGCCTGAGTTTCTGCAATTTGGGTGCGGGCCAACGAAAGCTCTGCCTTGAAACGCTGCAACATCTCCACCCGTTTTTCCGCCAGGTCTTGAGCTTCCACCAGAGAAGCCTGTAGCTCCTGCTGACGGTGTTCCCACTGACGGCGCTCCTGAGCATGGGCCAGCCGTAGCTGCTCGATCTGCTCCTGTAGGGCTTCGATATCTTGGCGCTGCCGCTCGTTGAGGCGTTGCCGCGCCGCCAGCTGAGCTTCCTGCTCCGAGAGCTGAACTTTTTGCTCTGCCAAAGTCTGTTGCAACTGGCGCAGGGCATGTTCCCGCTCCTGCAGCGCCTTTTCTTGCTCGGCCACCTTCTGGCGCAGGGCTCGGCATTCGGCTTCCCAAGCAGCGTCTGCAGGCGTTTGGGCTTTCAATTGCAAGAGCTCTATCTGCTGTTGCTGCTTGCGAGACTGCAGTTCCCTCTCGGCCAGTTGACTGTGCAGCGCCTCTACTTCAGCTTGTAGCTTTTCCTGAAGGGCACGCCGCTCCTGCAGCTCCGCTTCGGCTTCGAGTAGCCGAGCCTCCAACTGCTGCCGCTGCCTCAGGGCCGAATGCCGCTCTGGATTGGGATCCGATTCCGTTCGCGTAAGCGGGACGGAGTCCTTGGCCGACTGGCCGGCTTGAGCTTCGGGAAAGGTGGGATCCGAGTCGCCTGAGGAGGGAGCACGCATAGGTTAAAGCGAAGATGAAGAAGGGGAGGTACAGGATAAAGTTCCCTGCAGTATAGAGAAGTTTTCCGGTGGGTTCAAGCCAGGGGAGGGATCTTGTAAGGTTTCTTTCCGATTCCGAGGCCTGTTGGCCGCCCTTCTTGTCTTGGGGGCTCCTCATCAGGGAGTTGAGCTGGCAGCGGAACCTCTGTTTGGCCGTTTTTTCGCCAGAAGACGTCTCCCTTCCCCCCAGAGGTCAGCTGCGGCCTGGGGTTGCCTTGAGAGCTTGCTACGATTGCCCCCCTTGCTTCACCCGCAGTACACACTATCGCTGCCCGGGATCCCTCCAGCCTGCCACCACCAATAGTTTGCACCATTTTTTATTTAGTTGCACCCTATAATTCGGCGGCGTTTTAGAGCATCTTTGTCCAATGGCAGGGGCCCTTCGCCCAGGGATCGGCGCAGATCTGCAAGGGATTGAGGCAGCGTCAGCTAGAAGCCGCAGGAGCCCCGCTCCGTACCCCCTTCCCCCCGTATACGGGGAAAGGGGGGCGACCATGGCCGGGTTGCCTCACGGCGGCTCAGATACCTCCCGCAAGGCGGGGATCCCATGGCCGAAGCCGTCTCCTCCGGTCGGAGGGAAGGAGTGACCATTTGCTGGGCCTCGGATGCTATCAGGCCAATGGAGCTTAGCGGACTCGAACCGCTGACCCCTTCAATGCCATTGAAGTGCTCTACCAACTGAGCTAAAGCCCCAAGATGCAGCCTTCCGGCAAGAGCCTGGGCAATTGATTTATGCCCGCTCCAGACTACAATTTTAGCCTGTAGAAGCTGCTTTGGCGGTGAAAAGTACGGGAATCTATCCTAAATAGACGGGAGATCCTTGTCAAGAGTTGGGTTGGAGCGTCCACTTGCAAAAGTGGAGATTGGATCCACCTGGCTCCTGCCCTCTGTTGCAGGAGCTTGCCGGGTGATAGAACGGAGTCAGCGACATTGGGGGGCTTGTGACACAGGGATCTCAGCTTAACCGCCTTTTGGCCGCTTCCTTGCTGGTGGTCTGCCTGATTGCGGCTGTTATTGGCGGCACACGACCTGCCGCAGAGTCGGTTCGGGGTGGCGTCGGGCTAGAGGCCCCTCGAGGGGCGAATCGCATTGAGGTGGTTACCATCGAGGGAACGATAGGAGGGCCACGGGGCTCGACTTTGGTAGGTTTGCCCACCTCTCCCTTAGATCAGTTGCGGGAAGCTGTCGAGGATCGCGCCGTCAAGGCTGTATTGCTGCGCATCAACAGCCCGGGCGGGGCTGTGGGATCCAGCCAGGAGCTCTACCGCGCCGTCACGGCTCTGCGGGAAGCCGGCAAGCCGGTGATTGCCGTCATGGAAGACGTTGCCGCCAGCGGCGGCTACTATGTAGCCAGTGCTGCCGACAAGATCTACGCCAACCCGGGCACCCTGACCGGCAGCATAGGGGTGATCATCAGCGGCCTCAACTTTGGCAAACTGCTCGACAACTACGGCATAGAGCCGCAGACCTTCAAAACCGGCGAGTACAAAGACATTCTTTCCCCTTTCCGGGCTGCCACCCCCCAAGAGCAACGTCTGCTGCAAGAGTTGGTGGAGGATACCCTCGACCAGTTCGTTCGCGATGTGGCCCGCGGACGCCAGCGCTTGCCGGACAAAGGGGCAGAAAAGGTGCTGGATGCGGAGATGATCGCCCGACGGCAAAGCTTGGATGAGGCGCGGGTGCGCCAGTTGGCCGATGGGCGCATCTTCACCGGGGCGCAGGCTGTGGAGTTGGGCCTGGTAGATGCCCTGGGAGGATATGCCGAAGCCGTGGAAGATCTGCGGCGCATGACCGGGGATCCCTCTTTGTCGCCAGCAACGGCGAGAGATCCCTTCCAACGCGCCCTGCAGCGACTATTGAGCCAAGGACTGCCTCCGCAAGGGCAAAATCTCTGGCCCGCTCGACTGTTGGGGAGCCACGAGGTGGCCGGGATCCCGGAAGTGCCGCTGCTGTGGATGGCGCCCGGGTGGACTTTGCGCTAAACCTGACAGTGATCATAGGCTTGGTGTGAGGGGTGAAGCTGTGGATCACACGCCGGACGACGCTTCTGCGCTGGCGACGGCAGGGCATAGCCCCCTGGCCACGGCGTCCGCCTCGTGGACCCAGAGCCAGGGATCCCAGGGAGCGGATCCCGTCGGCGAGACGGGGTTCTGGCCGGATTTCAACCCAGAGCTGGAGCTGCTGACCAGCCGGGCATGGGTGGAAATTGACGCAGCCCAATTGCGAGAAAATCTGCGTCTGTTGCAGGCGCGCCTGTCGCCAGACACTGAGATCTGGGCAGTGGTCAAGGCCAATGCCTACGGCCATGGAGCTCGCTTGGTGGCTCCCATAGCCCTCGCTGCCGGTGCCAAGGGGTTGTGTGTGGCCACCCTGGCAGAAGGGATCGAGCTGCGGCAGGCCGGCCTCCAGGCCCCGATTTTGGTGTTGGGGGCTTTGAATACCTGGGCCGAGCTGCAGCAGGCCATGGCTGCGCGGCTGGAGGTCAGCCTCACCCGGGCCGAGCAGATCCCCGTGATGCGCCAGGTGGCCCGTTGGGCCGGGCGGCCTGTTCCTGTCCACGTCAACGTCGATACGGGCATGACCCGCCTGGGGATTCCCTGGCAAGAGGCCGCCGCCGTGTGGGGGCAGATCTGCCGGATCCCCGAGCTGGAAGGCTGTAGCCTGTTTTCCCACTTCGCAACGGCAGATGAGCCCGATTCTCCGGTGATGGCCCAGCAAGAGGCCCGCTTCGCCCAGGTGGTGGAGCAGATCCGCCAGGCCGGGGATCCCCTGCCCCCCCTGCATCTGGATAACTCCGCCGGCGCCCTAACCCATCTCCACTATCCCCGCGTGCGGTTGGGGCTGGCCCTCTACGGCTTGTCTCCTGCCCCGCACCTGCAGGTGCCGGGGTTGCGGCCGATCCTGCGCCTCAAAGCGCGGTTGACCCACATCCAAACCGTACCCGCCCACACCGGCGTCAGCTATGGCCATCGCTACGTCACTTCTCGCCCCAGTCGCATTGCCACACTGGCCATCGGCTATGCCGACGGGATCCCACGGCGGCTTTCCGGCTGGCTGCGGGGGTGGGTGCGCGGCAGCCTGATCCAGCAGGTGGGCACGATCACGATGGATCAGTGCATGTGGGATGTCACCGAGAGGCCGGATATTCAGGTGGGTGATGTGGTGGAGCTGCTGGGCCCCCATCTGGCGAGTGCGGGTTTCTCAATCCAGGATTGGGCGGATCAGTTGGGCACCATTTCCTATGAACTGCTGTGCGGACTTTCTGCCCGCCTGCCGAGAGTGCTGGTCAACGTGCTCGGGGAAGCTAGCTGACGTTGACGCTATGGCACGTTTTTGTTGGGCGGTTTATGGTAGCAGCAAATGCAGGCGAGGTTTTAAGCGTGGGTTCGGATCCCTACCTCCCCCCTCAATTCTGGTAGAGGGGCTAGCAAGTGAGAACTGACTCCCGCCAGCAGAGGAGTTGGGGTGAAATTGTAGCTGGCCGCGTCGGCGCCTGGGGGTTTGCGGTCACTTCTCTTCCTGTTGAGCTAGAAACCGCAGGAGCCCCCTATATCCCCCCGCCCCCCTGCCCCCCGTATACAGGGGGTTGGGGGGCGGTCGGAGTCGGGTAGTTTACGTAGGGTAGCTTTTCCTGACTTGTCAAGTAGTGAAGGATATAGCAGCCTCAGAAGTAAGCCGAGAACCGTCCTGTTTATCAGTGACATCGGGAGGCAGCCATGGAGGCACGCAAACCTCTGAAGAGGTTGGAAAATCAGATGGAGCGGGCTGTTCTGGAGATGGTGAACGAGCTGCTGCTCCTGGAAAGCCAGCAGCGCTACTGCTCCTGTGAGAGATTCTGTCACGATGCCGCCGCCTTGGCCCTCAACAACCTCCAGCCCCGCTACACCACCAGTTTTGAAGGCTCCATATACACCCTGGAAGCCATCCAAGCAGATCAAGAGTTGCAGAGCCTGATTCGGCGGGAGGTGGGGAAGGCTATGGAGATAGTGGCGGCAAATCCCCGTTGCCCAGAGCCTGATTGCCCGCTGCAGCGCAACGTCGAGGCAGTAGAGTTAGAGCTGGCTCCTAGCGACACTCGCAAACAAAACTAAAGAATGGCTTTAATCGTCTCCTCTGCGCCGGTAGCCTTCCTCGGCCCTGTTGGAACCTACACGGAGTTGGCCGCTCTGCTCGCCTGTCCCGAGCAGCCCCATCTCCATAGCCAGGGGTCCCATCCTCTGGTGCCCTACCCCACCATTAGCGCCTGCTTGGCAGCCGTGGCTGCGGGCGAGCAAGAATGGGCGGTGGTGCCGGTGGAGAACTCCGTTGAGGGCGGGGTCTCGATGACCTTGGATGCCCTCTGGCAACTGGAGGGGCTGAGCATTCGCCAGGCGCTGATCCTGCCCATCCGCCATGCCCTCATCGGCTGCGCCTCCCGGCTGGAGCAGATCGAGCAGGTCTATTCCCATCCGCAAGCCTTGGCCCAATGTCAGGCTTGGCTGGGATCCCATCTGCCCCGGGCGACCTTGATTCCAACCCGCTCCACCACCGAAGAATTGGAGCGGCTGCGAGCGCAGCCCAACGCTGCCGTCATTGCTTCAGAGCGGGCCGCTGAGCTCTACCAACTGCCGGTTTTGGCCTGTCCCATCAACGACCACCCGGATAACTGCACCCGCTTTTGGGTGGTGGGCCGTTGCCGTTCCTCGCCAGGGGGATCCCATACTTCCTTGGCCTTCAGCCTGCCCCACAATGTGCCAGGGGCGCTGCTAAAGCCGCTGCAAGTCTTTGCAGAGCGGGGCCTCAATATGTCGCGCATTGAGTCGCGCCCCACCAAGAAATCGGCGGGGACCTATGTCTTTTTTGTCGATCTGGAGAATCCGGTCGGCCAACCCTATCTGGATGCAGAGGTAATCGCTGCCCTGGAAGCGATCGCAGAAACCCTGAAGCTTTTCGGCAGCTACCCCGTCCACGACCTCAGCAAGCCGAGCGAGCGTCGTCCTTGCAACTCAGAATAGGACAGGCCGGCCAGGCCCGACTTGCTATCTGCGGGGATCCCGAAGCCTTTCCCTCCCCTCCTAGACCCAGATACGCTAAAAGAATAGGGGAGGGTGAGGCGTCGAAGTTGGGAATTGCTACTGGTTGTCCAGGGCTTGGTAGTCCTGCCAGGCTTGCCAAAAAACGTAGAGGGAAAGCCCGGCGAGAAAGGTTCGAAAAAGCAGGCCGACGATCTCATCCGGCAGCTTGGGCAGGGTGCGGGTGCTGATCTGGACGCCGACCAACCCACCTGCACCCAGGATCAGGCCCGGGATCCAGAGCACATTCTGGCGGATGGTGCCATCTCCAAAGCCGAGCGCGTTCGCCATCCAGTTGCCCAGGCCCGCATGGCTGAGGGTAGCAGCAGTTGCCGTGAGAACAATTGCCCCCAAGCTGGTTTGGATGGCCACCTTGAGGGTTTCTCGCAACAGCAGGATCTGCAGGGGCACCAGGATGACGCCACCGCCGATGCCGAAAAGCCCCGCCAACAAGCCGGCAGCGCCACCGGTGAGGGTGCGGGCCAGCCACCGCGGCATCTGCCCCTCGGCAGCAGGGCGGTCGCGGAGTTCTCCAGCGTCGTCCGTCCCCCCGGCAGCAACCCCTGGCCTCTCCAACGCTTGGGCGTGGGCGACCACGGTTTTGCGCAGCTCCACCAGGTAAATGTTCGCCAGCAACAGCACCCCAAAGGCCGCTAGTAGCAGATAGCCGGGCAGGCGACTGGCGAGGATCGCCCCAACCTGCGCCGTAAACAGAGCCGGGATCCCCAGCAAAATTACCCGTTTGGGATCCAGCATCCCCATGCGCCAGTTTTGGATGCTGCCGGCCAAGGAGGTGAGGAGAATGGAAAAGTTGCTGGTGGCCACCGCCTGCAGCGGCGGGATCCCCAAGCTCACCTGCAAGGGCACCAAGATCGTCCCGCCGCCAATGCCCAAAAAACCGGCCAGGATCCCTGCCGCCAGGCCGCCGATTGCTAAGGCCAACCCCTCTTCTACCACGATTGCCCGACCTTGCCTCTCCACAAAGCCTCTGCCCTCCTCGCCCTCCCCACCCATGACCGGCTGGCAGAAGATACCACCTGCCCCCGCCTGGAGGCCGGCGGCAAAGCTAAGACAAAAAGCTGCGGCAGGGTTTGGCCTCCCTCCAGGCGCATCCATCTAAGGCGATCCGCTCCACCTCGGAAGCCAACTTCAAGGCCTTCAGGGCCTGCTCCCCGCCCACCGACGGCTGGCTGCCCCCCCGCACACAGTTGATAAAGTGCTCCAGCTCGGCGTGGAGCTTGTCAATGGGTTCGATGTGAACCTTCTCGATGAGGCAGTCCCGCTGGTAGGACACCTGGCCGTAGTCGCTGCTGCTGGATCCCTGGCGATAGATGGAGATCTCGTTGTGCAAAAAATCGGCTTCCACCAGGGCATTTTTGCAGTGGACGGCAATTTTGCGCACCTTGCGATGGGTAACCTTGCTGGCCGTGAGGGTGGCGATGGCACCGTTGGCAAAGGTGAGGGTGGCAGTGACGTAGTCCAGGTAGCCCAGCTTGGAGGCGCGGTTGCCGCTGGCGGTAATTTGGGTTACTGGGGAGGGGATCAGCTCCAGCAACAGGTCGATGTCGTGGATCATCAGGTCGAACACCACCGACACGTCGCTGGCCCGGTCAGAGTAAGGGCTGAGGCGGTGGGCCTCGAAGGCCAGCGGCTCTTCGCTTTGCAAAACTTGGCCCAGCTTTTGAAAAACGGGGCTGAAACGCTCGATGTGCCCCACCTGCAAAATGCAATTGCAATCGGCAGCGCGGTTCACCAGGGATTCTGCCTCAGCGATGCTGGCGGCAATGGGCTTTTCGATCAGCACATGGACCCCCGCCTCCAGGCAGGCGATGCCCACCTCGTGGTGCAAAACCGTCGGCACGGCGATGGCTACTGCCGCTACGTGGGGCAGCAGGTCGCGGTAATCCTCGTAGAAGTGAACGCGGTGGCGGCTGGCCACATCCAAACCCCGCTCCACATTGATATCGGCTACCCCTACGACCTGCACATCCTTCATCAAGCTGAAGACGCGGGCGTGGTGCTGGCCCATGTTGCCGACTCCAATGACGCCCACAGGCACCGGCTGCCCGGGGTAACGGCGGGGAGAGTTGGCAGGACGCGGGCAGGATCGAGCCATAGGTTTCCACTACCTCCACCACAAGCGCTTGACAAACCGCACCCCGCCTTTGGGCAACGAAGCGCAGCTACTCCTGAAACAAACTGCACAAAGCTTACCATGCCCTCCTCAAATCCAGTTCAAGCCGGGAATGGGCGGCAGGCGCAGGGGGGCCCGCTCGCAGGCTTGGGGACTGAAGCAGAATAGGGGCACAGGGGTGGGTCGGAACCACATGCGGGCATAAAATCCGCCGGGGCTGAGGGGAAGGCCAAACCAAACAGGGAAAAAGAAGAGAAAAGACGCCAAAACCAAGGCTACTGCCGTGATGCTCGCCCCGCGCCAGAAGCGGCGATAGCTCTGCCAGCCCAGCAGCACCAGCCAGGCCAGGGCCAGGGTGCTAAATGCCAGAGCGCTCATGTAGTGGTAGATGAAAACGCAGCGGCTGACGATAAACCAGGGCAGGTAGTTGGCCGCATAGCCAATTAAGATAAAGGCTTCCACGCCATGGAAGCGGCGGATCCCCCGCCAGACCAGCACCAGGATGGATCCCGTCCCCAGCCACCACAGCCAGGGATTGCCCAGGCCGTGGACCACTCGCCACAGGTCGCCCTGCGCGGCGAAGTAGTAGCCCACCGGGCGGCCCATAATCGGCCAAGACCAGGCTCCTGCCGAGGCCAAGGGGGTGGTCAGCCAAGGGCGCAGCGCCGGGAACCAGGCCACCAGGGATCGCAAACTGGTGGAGCAGTAGGGGTGAACGGGGGTGTTTTCGTCCACCACGAGATCGGCATGCAGGTGCCCGCTGTAAACCGCCTGATTGATGAGCACTAGAGAGCGAAAGTAATTCTGGATCCCAGTCCAGCTCCAACCCAGGGCTAGCCCCTGCTGCGGGTTGAGCTGCAGGTGGGGGATCCACTGGATGGCGTAGAAAGCCAGCGGCGCAAGGACAAAGCAAAAGGCATAGTGCCACCAGCGCAGGTGGCGGATTTGGATCAAAATGCCCAGACGCGGGATCCACTGCGGGCGCAGCCAGACCACCGCCCAAACAAGGATCCCCAACAGGGCAAACATGAAGGCAAACCAGAGGCCGTTCCACTTCACGGAAGCCGCCGCCCCCAGGAGGATCCCCGAGCCGGTCAGGTGAACGGCCCGTTGCCAACCGCGGCGTTCCAGCCCGCTTAGCAGCAGAATGGTGGCCGCCAGGCCAAAAGCCACCAGGTACACGTTAATCAGGCCAAAGCGGGACTCCACCAGAAACACCCCGTCCGTGAGCAGCAGGGCCCCACTCAACAGGGCAAAGCCCACGTGATAGGTGAGGCGGTAGGCCAAGCCGGTCAGCAAGAGCGGGA
This sequence comes from Synechococcus sp. RC10A2, assembly GCF_047502605.1. Lineage (NCBI taxonomy): Bacteria > Bacillati > Cyanobacteriota > Cyanophyceae > Synechococcales > Synechococcaceae > Synechococcus > Synechococcus sp. RC10A2. The sequence continues at coordinate 15,509 of NZ_JANSHP010000041.1, read as the reverse complement.
TCAGGGATCCGCACAAGGCGGTGGCCAGGCGAAAGCCCCACTCGTTGCGGCCAAAAAGCTGGATACTGAGGGCGATGAAGTACTTCCCCAGCGGCGGATGCACGTCGTAGAGGGGCTCGCCGTCGAGATAGTTCTGGGCGAACTTGGGAAAGTACACCTCGTCGAACACCGGCGCCGGCAACTCGGCCAGTCGCCACAGGCGCAGCCCCAGGCCCACCAGAAAGATGGCGAGCGCTCCCCCCAGCAGCCAGCGGCGGGATCCCTCCGGCCAAATCCCGACCAAGGCAGAAGCGGACGAGGAAGTGGCGAGCTCTGCTGCAGCGGGAGGATCGCCGGATCCCACTCCACCAACGCCCTCGGAAGACGCTGGCGACAGCTCATCTCCTTCCGGGCCTAGATCTCGATCTTCGGCAAGAGGGTTGGGTTCGGAACTCATGGGCAGCAGCCAACAACAAACGGCGAGGATCCCCAGTGTTACTTTAGCCCCTGCTCCCCTTCTTTGGACTTCCCTAGAAGAGCTGGAGGATCTCGAGAACAGCCATTTGCTCCGACTTTGCGGGGCATAGGGCTGACAGCGGCTGCTTGGAACCCCCACTTCTGGGGCTACGGGAGGGGGCGAGCTCTAGGGAGTGGGTGTAGGGGTGGGGATGACCAGCTCCACCGCTGTATCCAGGCGCGAGGGCGGGGGTGGGGCCTCGCCTGGGGCCAGTTCTAGGTAGGAGGCCAGGGGGTGATTGGCTTGCCAGCGGGATCCGATTTCGGCGGCGATTTGGGTGACCTGGATTTGGTAGAGCTGCGCCAGCTCAGCGGCGTTGAGGTTGCCCCGCTCCACCTGGTCGCGGCTGGCCTCCGCCAATACCTCCGCCACGAGGTTGCCCTGCTCGTCAAACCGCCACAGCTCTAGGCGGCTGCGGGAGCGCAGGCTCACCTCCGTGGGCGAGGCCGGGCGGGTGAGGACATCGACGCGGGCGATGACGATGGCCTCCAGGCCTAGGTAATCGAAAAACTGGCCTACCGCTTCCGGCTTGCGGCGATCCCACTCAAACAGCTCGTAGATCGGCCAGCCCACCTGGCGCAGAATCGGCTGCAGGCGGCGGTTGTCCAGGGGCACCACCTTCTCGCTATTGGGGATCAGGCCCAGGCGCACTGCCTCCATGGCCAGGCGCTGGCCTAAAAGCTGGGTGTGCTCCAGTCCTCCCACTCCCAAAACGCCGAGGCGACGCCGGGGTTGGGGCCGGATGGGCACCTGCAAAACCACATCTACAGGGGTGGTCAGGCCCGCCTGCAGCAGGATCTCCTGTTGCACTATTTCGTAGTCGGGGTGCCATACGGTCAACATCCAACGTCCGGCAGGAGCCTGGTTGAGCTCAAACGCCCCCTGCTCGTCCGTTTGGATCGGCTGATCGAGGTTCTCCAAGCCCTCCAACTGCACCTGCGCCCCGGCCACCGGCTGACCCAGGCTGTTGCTCACCTGGCCCACCAGCCGCGCCTGGGATCCCGCTTGATCTCTGTTATGAGAAGGAAACAGCGGCGTGAAACGGGGAAGGGGGGTGGCCGGCGCCTGGGCCAGCGCTCCTGGAGTCAGTGCCAGCCAGCACCAGAGAGCCAGACTGCCCAAGCGGACCCTGCGCCGCAGCGAAGTGAGGAAGAAGAAAGGCATGGCGACATCCCCTAATCGCAGTGGGTTCTGGAGAGACAAAATCCTGCTGCAGGGATCCTCACCCCGCAAAGGGATTGTTGGCCTGCCATTGTTGGATAAAGACGGGCACCATGTTGCGCACCTGCAGCCGAAACAGGCCCGCCGCCGCATCTTCAAACAGCGGATCCCCGCCCACGTCGTCCCGGCCATAGGCCTCGTAGTAGCGAGCCCGATCCCCCGGTCGATCCCGCTGCAAGTCCACCACCACCACCACCCCGCGGCTGCGCAACTGGTTGGGGGTGAAATTGGGAATTTCCACCGGCACCGTCGGCGCCAGAAAGCGCAAGGCCGTATTCAGCAGCGGGCTGCCCTGGCGGTTGTAATCCCGCGAGATCTGCAGGTGAGTCAAGAGGATGTAGCGCAAGCCCAGGGCATCGCCAACGGCCTTCAGCTTGGCCAAGTCGGCGGTGTAGCGCTCATCCCGATCCAAGAGTGTCAGATCCTGGACGAGGGGCAAAAGCGGCTCAAAGCGGGGATCCGGCCCCAGTGGCCCCTTGAGGAGGATCACGGGTCGCTGCGGCTGTAACTCCTTCAGGGCCAGGCTGAGGTGGCGGGCCAGCTCATCCGAGTAAACCGGCTCATCCGGCAACAGGCCAATGCCCTCCGGCTGGCGGGCCGGCTGCCCCGGCGGCAGGCGAATATCTTGGCTGGATACAAAACCGGCCCGCACCTCCACCTGGGTGCTGGTGGGCGGAAACCCCGGCACCTCCACATCCACCAGGTACAGCCCCGCCGGCAGTTCCGGCAGGACATAGGTGCCGTCGGCGGCGATGCGAACCGTCTGCTGGGGTTGGGTAGAGGTGGCGGCCAGGCGCAAAACCCCCGTCTGGACGGGTTGGCCGGCAATGTCCAGCACCCGCCCCGTCACCACCCCGCGGTTGCCTGAAGAGGGGATCTGGGCCTCGGTCTCGCGCTCGCCAACTTGAGCCTCAATATCCACCAGACGCCGCAAAGCCGGGATCCCTGCCGCCACCACCCACAGATCCCGATCGCCCAGCCTCACCAAACCCGTTGGCTGCCCCTCCAGCCGCAGCGAGGCGGCCAATCGCCCCGCCTCCAGATCCACGATTTGCAGGCGGTCGCTGTTGCGGGAGGTCACGTAGGCCCAGCGGCCATCGGGAGAAAGGGCCAGCCGCGTCGGTCGCCAATCCAAGCCAATCCGCTGCAGAGCCTCGCCGCTGCGATCCAGATCCAGCACCGTCAGATCTTGGCTGCCCGAGTTGAGCACCACCAGGCGCTGCCGTTGCGCATCTAGGACCATGGCTTCCGGCGTGTTGCCGCCGCGCCAGCGGGCCAGCAGCTCTCCATTGTCGGGGTTGACCACCAGCAGGCTGAGGGGATCCTCCCCAGCCAGGCCGACAAACAGGGATCCCCGCTCTGGGGCATAGGCCAAAGCCAAAGGTGGCCCCGGCAGCGGCAAGTTGCGGGCCTGCGGCGGCTCCGATCCATGCCGTTGGCGGTTCGGAGCGGGAATCACCGCCAAGCTTTGGGCGGCGGGCAGGGAGGCGAAAACCCGCCCCCTGGCCGCATCCACAGCCATGTCCAGAACCCCCGCCGGCAGCCCGTAGGCCTGCAGCAGCTCTCCGGTGAGCAGATCGAGGGCCACCACCCCAGGAGCATGGGGGCCGGCGGCATAGACCACCTGCCGTGCCGCATCCACCCGCACCACGCCGGGGGCAAACCCCACCGCCACCTGCCACAAGGGATCCCCGCTCGCCCCATCCAGCAGCGCCACTGCCTGCGCTTCCAACAGTCCCACCGCCAGCCAGCCCCGCTCCGGCACCGCATCGAGGCAATCGGCAGAGCTGGGCAAGGGCAACAGCCAATCCCCCTCTGTCCTCAGTTCATTCCCGTCCGCCGAGAGGTTCCCCCCAGAAGCGGGAGAGCCTGTTTCCGGCGAAGGGATCCCTTGCCCCAACACGGGGGATCCCAAGCCCAGCACGCCGCTCATCAGCACAACCAGCCATTGCCAGCGCATCGCCTTCTTCGCTCCTCAACCGCGCCTGCTCTGCTTCTGCGCCCAACCAGCATAGCCAACCTGCTCGCCCTTCCCTATTGGATTCACGTCAGAAAACCCAAACAATTTTTGACAGTCTGCCGCGGCGACCTTAGAATGGATATTCGCTGGTTTCGTCAGGATAAACCATGAAGGTGCGGCCCTCCGTCCGTCGAATCTGCGAAAAGTGCCGAGTCATCCGCCGCCATGGCCGGGTGATGGTGATTTGCCCTGCCAACCCCAAGCACAAGCAGCGGCAGGGGTAGAGGGGCGGATGGAGGAGTGCGCCCGACGGTGGGGAACAGATCCAAACGGCCCTGCTGCCGCCGCGGAAGATCAAGCAACCCCTCTCTTGGCGAGAGGAGACTCTGGGTTCCTCACCTCAACAGCGACGTCTTCCGGCCAAAGCTCCACGCCGCCAACCTCGGCCTGGCCTATGGAGCAAGTTTATCTAAGTTTGTTTGAAAGGTACCACCGACCATGGCACGGATTGCGGGAGTTGACATCCCACGCGACAAGCGAGTCGAGATCGCCCTCACCTACATCTACGGCATTGGGCTGACCCGCTCCCGCCAAATTTTGGCGAAGACCGGCATCAACCCCGATACCCGCACCCGCGACCTTACCGACGCCGAGGTGGCCGCCTTGAGGGCAGTGGTAGAAGGCGAGTACCAGGTGGAGGGAGATCTGCGCCGGCAGGAGGCGATGAACATTAAGCGGCTGATCGACATCGGCACCTATCGGGGCCGCCGCCATCGTCTGAACCTGCCTGTGCGTGGCCAGCGCACCCGCACCAACGCCCGCACCCGCAAGGGGGTCAGGAAGACGGTGGCCGGCAAGAAGAAAGCTCCCGCCAAGAAGTAGTGGCGCGGCTGGGGCGGCGGGCAGAGTTTCCCACCCTCTCCAAACTGCAAAACGGGATGTAAACAGTTGTTCAAAGGACGCAAAGGTCATGGCTCGGCAGCAACGGCGCGGACGCAAGGTCAAGAAGAATGTCCCCAACGGTGTGGCCTACATTCAGTCCACCTTCAACAACACCATCGTCACCATCACGGATCCCAATGGCGACGTGGTGTCTTGGGCCTCCGCAGGTTCTACGGGGTTCAAGGGCGCCAAGAAAGGCACCCCCTTTGCAGCCCAAATGGCGGCAGAGAGCGCAGCGCGTCAGGCCATGGAGAACGGCATGCGCCAGATTGAGGTAATGGTGAGTGGCCCTGGCGCCGGTCGGGAAACCGCCATTCGCGCTCTGCAGGCCACTGGTCTAGAAATCACCCTGATTCGAGATATCACTCCCATTCCCCACAACGGCTGCCGTCCCCCCAAGCGGCGGCGCGTCTAAAGGGATCCCCAGGGCGGGCCAAGCGCTGGCGACAGGCTTGCCCTCCTGCAGGATGTGAGGCATGGCCTCCAGTCTTCTAAGTTCTCCAAACAGATGTTGAGCCAGACGGACGGGGCTACTCTATGATGCAGACCAGCCGAACCCTCCACAATCTGGGCAGCAAAGCCGCTTCTAGTGCTGCTCCCTACCAGACCGAGTGCGTCGAATCCCATCAGGAAGCCAATGGCGTTCACTACGGCAAATTTGCCCTGGGGCCACTGGAGCGGGGTCAAGGGATCACGGTGGGCAACGCCCTGCGGCGGGTGTTGCTCTCCAACCTAGAAGGGACGGCAGTAACCGCTGTACGCATTGCCGGGGTGACCCACGAGTTTTCCACGGTGCCGGGGGTGCGGGAAGACGTGATGGAGATCCTACTCAACATGAAGGAGCTGGTGCTGCGCTCCAACGCTCCCGACACGCAGGTGGGCCGTTTGGTGGCACAAGGGCCGGGAGAGGTGACCGCCGAGAAGCTGCAATTGCCCAGCGAGGTGGAAGTGATCAACCCCCGCCATCACATTGCCACCTTGGCGGAAGGGGCGATCCTGGAAATGGAGTTCATGATTGGCCGCGGACGTGGCTACCGTGCCGTCGATTACTCCGACAGCAAATCGATGGCCATCGACTTTCTCCAGATCGACTCCGTCTTCATGCCGGTGCGCAAAGTCAACTACACCGTTGAGGCGGCGCGGGTGGGACAATCTCTGGAAAAAGATCGCCTAATTTTGGAGATTTGGACCAACGGCAGCCTCACCCCCCAGGAGGCCCTCAGCCAGGCGGCTCGCATTTTGGTGGGCCTGTTCTCGCCGCTGCAGGAGGTCAGCTTCGACACCCCGCCAGAGCCCCGGCAAGCTGAGGATAACCAGAAGAACCAGATCCCCATCGAAGAGCTGCAGCTCTCGGTACGGGCTTACAACTGCCTGAAGCGCGCTCAAATCAATACGGTGGCGGATCTATTGGTTTATACCGAAGAGGATTTGCTGGAGATCAAAAACTTCGGCCAAAAATCCGCGGAAGAGGTGGTGCAAGCTTTGAAGAACCGCCTAGGCCTAACCTTGCCCCGCGAAAGGAGCAAGACGTAGAGCCTTGCCGGCTCGCTGCGGCAAAACCGGTCAACATCTCCACAGGACACAAGATAAAAGGCAGAGGCTACTATGCGTCACCGCCGTCGTACCCCTCACCTCAACAAGCCCGCCGACCAGCGCAAGGCCCTGATGCGGGCGCTGACCACGGCCCTGCTGCGGGAAGGGCGGATCACGACCACCAAAGCCCGCGCCAAAGCCATTCGCGCCACCACTGAGAAAATGATCACCCTGGCCAAGGACGGCTCTCTGGCAGCGCGGCGGCAGGCCCTGGCCTACATCTATGACAAGGAGCTGGTGCGCTCCCTGTTTGAGCAAGCGCCGGAGCGCTACCGCGATCGGCCTGGGGGCTACACCCGCATCCTGCGCACGGTGCGTCGACGGGGCGACGGGGCAGAAATGGCGGTCATCGAGTTGGTGTAGGCCCCATGCAGAGCCGTCGCATTGCCCTGAAAATTCAGTACCTCGGCAGCGGCTTTCGCGGCTGGCAGCGGCAAGCGGGCCACCGCACCGTGCAAGGGGTACTGGAGGAGGCGATTGCGTTGCGGGCCGGGCACCCGGTGGCCCTCTACGGGGCAGGTCGCACCGATACGGGGGTTCATGCCTCGGGCCAGGTGGCCCACTTCGACACCACCTCTGGCATCCCGCCGACGGAGTGGGCGCGGGTGCTCAACGACTGTCTGCCGGAAGATGTGGTGGTATTGGCTTCCGCTCAGGTGCCCGATTTCTGGCATGCCCGCTTTTCGGCTCGCTGGCGCCGCTATCGCTACTTGATCCTGAACCGGGAGCTGCCGGATGTGTTCTGGCGCCTCTTTAGCTGGCAGGTGCGCTGGCCTTTGCAGGTGGAGCCGATGGCGGAGGCCCTCAACTCTCTTCTGGGCGAGCACAGCCTAGAAGCCTTTCGCCGCCGGGGATCCGACCGGCCCCACTCGCGGGTGCAGGTGCAGGAGGTGCTCTGCCAGCGGCTGGGGGATCTCATCAGCATCGAGGTGCAGGCCAGCGGCTTTCTCTACCGCATGATGCGGCTGCTGGTGGGATCCCTGGAGGTGGTGGGCCGTGGCGAGATCAGCCCACAACAATTTGTCCACCTCTGGCAACACAACGACTGGAGCCGGATGCGCACCCGCTACAGCGCCCCTCCGCAAGGGCTGTGCCTGGTGGATGTGGGCTATGCTGGGGATCCCTTTGGCCGCCGCTTCGCTCACTCGCCGCCCTTTTGGGCCTTGCCCCTGCAGGGGTTGCCCAAAACCCCCGATTGGTCGGCGGCTTTGTGTGTTTCTTCCCTGGCCTAGGCGTTTTCTTGTCCATTCCATTCTGCGGTTGATGTCATCCTTGGCTGCCATGAACACAACTCCCGTTCCTCCCCCCGAAACTCTAACCCCTCGCTGGTATCTGGTGGACGCTGCCAACCAGCGCCTCGGCCGCTTGGCCGTGGTTGTGGCCAAGCTCCTGCGGGGCAAGCACAAACCCAACTTCACCCCTCACCTGGATACGGGGGACTACGTGATCGTGATCAACGCCGAGAAAGTGGTGGTCACCGGCAAAAAGCGCACCCAAAAGCTCTACCGCCGCCACTCTGGCCGTCCCGGCGGCATGAAAGTCGAGACTTTTGCCCAACTGCAAGCTCGCCTGCCGGAGCGGGTGATTGAGAAAGCAGTGAAGGGGATGTTGCCCCACACCCGCCTGGGCCGGCGGCAATTCACCAAGCTAAAAGTGTACGCCGGGCCCCACCACCCCCACGAGGCCCAGCAACCTCAGGTTTACCCCATCCACACGATCCCAGGAGCCAAAGTATGACCCAAGCAGCCAGCAGCCAACGAGCCGTCTACTGGGGAACCGGACGCCGCAAAACGGCTGTCGCCCGCGTGCGCCTGGTGCCCGGCACCGGCAAGCTGATCATCAACGACAGGCCCGGCGACCAATACCTGCAATACCAGGAGGCGCTACTGGCCAGTGTGAAAGCGCCGTTGGAGCTCCTCGGCCTAGAGAACTCCTACGACATCTTGGTGCGGGCTCATGGCGGCGGCGTCCACGGTCAGGCCGATGCCATCAAGTTGGGCGTGGCGCGCGCCCTCTGCGAGGTGGATCCGGCTAACCGCGGCCCCCTCAAGACAGAGGGCTACCTAAAACGGGATCCGCGCGCCGTGGAACGGAAGAAATATGGCCTACGCAAGGCCCGCAAGGCTCCCCAGTACTCGAAGCGCTAGGGATCCCTGCCATTGCTTTTTCAAGTTAGATGTTGATAGACAAGGGTATAGGAACAGGCCCAGAGGAGGAGATTGCCATGCCCAAAAAAGGAATACACCCCCAGTGGTATCCCGAAGCCAAAGTCATCTGCAACGGCGAAGTGGTGATGACAGTGGGATCCACCAAGCCGGAGCTGAAGGTCGATGTTTGGTCGGGCAACCATCCCTTTTTCACCGGCAGCCAGAAGATCATTGACAGCGAAGGCCGCGTGGACAAGTTCATGCGCAAGTACGGCATGGGCGGCAAGAAAGCTAAGTAGCCGAGCTTCAATCTGAGTTTCTTTTCTGCCTTGCTGGGCATTGCTGTGAGTCTTCGCTGACACTGGATCTATGGCCTCTGCTCAACTCATCGAGCAGCTTAAAAACGTTGAAGCCACCTTTCAGGAGCTGACGGTACGTCTGGCCGATCCCGATGTGGCGACCGATCCGGCTGAGCTGCAGCGGATTGCCAAGGCCCGCTCCTCCCTAGAAGCCACCGTCCAGACCTTTCACGAGTGGCAAAAGCTCACTCGCGAGCTGAAGCAGACGGAAGAGCTGCTGCGGGAGGTGGCTTCCGACGACCCAGAGCTGGAGGCGATGGCCAGGGCAGAACTGGAGCAACTGCGCGTCCGCCAAGAACAACTGGAGGAAAAGCTGACCCTGCTGCTGCTGCCCCGGGATCCCAACGACGAGAAAAACATTATGTTGGAAATCCGCGCCGGCACCGGCGGCGAGGAGGCGGCCCTGTGGGCGGCGGATTTGGCCCGCATGTACACCCGCTACGCCGAGAAGATGGGCTGGTCGGTGCGCCTGGCCAGCCTCTCGGAAGGAGAGATGGGAGGCTACAAAGAGGCCATCCTGGAAATTCGCGGGGATCAGGTCTACAGCAAGCTGAAGTTCGAGGCCGGCGTGCATCGGGTGCAGCGGGTGCCCGTGACAGAGGCCCAGGGGCGCGTCCACACCTCGACGGCCACGGTGGCGGTGATGCCGGAAGTGGACGAGGTGGAGGTGGTGATCGACCCGAAGGACATCGAGATCAAGACGGCGCGCTCCGGCGGGGCGGGCGGCCAAAACGTGAACAAGGTGGAAACGGCGGTGGACCTCCTCCACAAGCCCACCGGCATCCGCGTGTTTTGTACCGAGGAGCGCTCCCAGCTGCAGAACCGGCAGCGGGCGATGCAGATTTTGCGGGCCAAGCTCTACGAGATGAAGCTGCAGGAGCAACAGGCCTCCATCAGCTCCGCCCGTCGCATGCAGGTGGGAACGGGATCGCGCTCGGAAAAAATTCGCACCTACAACTACAAAGACAACCGGGTTACCGATCACCGCCTCAACCAGAACTTCCTGCTCGAGCCAATTTTGGAAGGGGAGCTGGACGAGTTGATCCAGGCTTGTATTGGCCTATACCAAAAAGAGCTGTTGGCGGAGCTATCCTGAGGGGGCAGAGCTGGCTGCTGCCGAGCTGGCGGTAGAATGAATACCCACATCGAGTGACCTAAGGAATCCTCCCCATGCTGGCCGAGTACCGCCAACATGCTGCTGCCCGCGCGGCCCAAGGGATCCCGCCGCTGCCCTTGAACGCCGCCCAGACCAGCCAGGTGTGCGAGCTGCTCAAGGATCCCCCCGCCGGCGAAGAGGCCTTTTTGTTGCATCTGCTTACAGAGCGGGTGCCGCCGGGGGTGGACGAAGCGGCCTATGTGAAGGCGGGCTTTTTGGCCGCTGTGGCTAAGGAAGAAGTGCACTCGCCCCTCATTACCCCCCTGCGGGCGGTAGAGCTCTTGGGCACGATGCTGGGGGGCTACAACGTCCAGGTGTTGCTGGAGCTGCTGCAGGATGAGCGACCGGAAATTGCCGCCGCAGCGGCCCGCGCCCTCAGCCACACGCTGCTGGTTTTCGACGCCTTCCACGACGTGCTGGAGCTGAGCCAAGCGGGCAACGCCTATGCCCGACAGGTGCTCCACTCTTGGGCGGAAGGGGAGTGGTTCACCGCCAGGCCGCCCCTGGCCGAGGCGATCACGGCGACGGTGTTCAAAATTGCCGGCGAGATCAACACCGACGACCTCTCCCCGGCCGCCCACGCCACCACCCGCCCCGATATTCCCCTTCATGCCCAGAGCATGCTGGAATCGCGGGCGCCGGGAGCGATAGCAGCCATTGCCGAGCTGAAGCGCCGCGGCCATCCGGTGGCCTTTGTGGGGGATGTGGTGGGCACGGGATCTTCCCGCAAGTCCGCCCTTAATTCCCTGCTCTGGCACATCGGCCACGACATTCCCTATGTGCCCAACAAGCGGGCCGGCGGGGTGATTCTGGGGGGCACGATCGCGCCCATTTTCTTCACCACCGCCGAAGATGCCGGCGCCCTGCCCATCCAGTGCGATGTCTCCTGCCTGGAGACGGGCATGGTAGTGACGATCTACCCCTACGAGGGCGTTATCCGCTCTGAGGATGGCCAAGTCCTCACCACCTTTTCCCTGCAGCCTGTGACGCTGCCCGACGAGGTGCGGGCCGGGGGCCGCATCCCTCTCTTGATTGGCCGGGCCCTTACCGACAAAACCCGCCAGGCCCTGGGGCTGGATCCCTCCCCCCTGTTCATTCGCCCCACCCCGCCCGCCGACACGGGCAAGGGCTATACCCTGGCCCAGAAAATCGTCGGCAAAGCCTGCGGGCTGCCCGGAGTGCGCCCCGGCACCAGTTGCGAGCCGCTGATCACCACGGTGGGATCCCAGGACACCACCGGCCCCATGACCCGCGACGAGCTCAAGGAATTGGCCTGTCTGGGCTTCAGCGCCGACCTGGTGCTGCAGAGCTTCTGCCACACCGCCGCCTATCCCAAGCCGGTGGATATCCAGGTTCACAAAGAGCTGCCCGACTTTTTTGCCTCGCGGGGAGGTGTCGTCCTGCGGCCGGGCGACGGCATCATCCACTCCTGGCTCAACCGCATGCTGCTGCCGGATACTGTTGGCACCGGGGGCGACTCCCACACCCGCTTCCCTTTGGGCATTTCCTTCCCGGCTGGCTCTGGGCTGGTGGCCTTTGCCGCGGCCATGGGGGTGATGCCCCTGAATATGCCGGAGTCGGTGCTGGTGCGCTTTAAGGGGGAACTGCAGCCCGGGATCACCCTGCGGGACATTGTCCACGCCATCCCCTACGTGGCCATCCAGCGGGGGCTGCTCACCGTCGAGAAACAGGGCAAGAAAAACGTCTTTGCCGGGCGAATTATGGAGATCGAGGGCCTGCCCAACTTGAAGGTGGAGCAAGCCTTCGAGTTCACCGACGCCTCGGCGGAACGCAACTGCGCCGCTTGCACCATCCAGCTGAGCGTCGAGACGGTTGCCGAGTACCTGCGCTCCAACGTGGTGCTGCTGAAAAACCTGATCGCCCGCGGCTATCAGGATGCGAGAACCTTGCTGCGGCGCATCGCCAAAATGGAAGCCTGGCTGGCCAACCCCACCCTCCTGGAGGCGGATGCCGACGCCGAATACGCCGAAGTCATCGAAATCGACCTCAGCACCATCACCGAGCCAATTGTCTGTGCCCCCAACGATCCCGACAAGGTGATGACCCTGAGCGAAGTCCACGCCCAGCACGCGGCCGGCAACCCCGACACACCCATCCACATCGACGAGGTGTTCATCGGCTCCTGCATGACCAACATTGGCCACTACCGCGCCGCCGCCAAGATTTTGGAAGGCCAGGGGCGGGCCAAGGTGCGCCAATTTTGGATCTGTCCTCCCACCCGCATGGACGAGGCGCAACTGCGCGCCGAAGGGGTGTACGGCACCTTTGCCGCTGCCGGGGCGAGGACGGAGATGCCCGGCTGCAGCCTGTGCATGGGCAACCAGGCGCGGGTGGCAGACGGGGCCACGGTTATGTCCACCTCCACCCGCAACTTCAACAACCGCATGGGCAAAGACGCGCGGGTCTATCTGGGATCCGCCGAGCTGGCTGCCGCCTGCGCCCTCTTGGGCCGGATCCCTACCCCTGAGGAATACCGGGAGATCGTCGCCACCAAGATCCAGCCCTTTGCCGGCGAGCTGTACCGCTACCTCAACTTCCACGAGATCCCCGGCTTTGAGGACGAAGGGCGGGTCATCCCCCGCGAGCAAATGCCCAAGCTGGAGGAAGCCCTCGGGATCCGTCCCTAGACCCAGGGGGGCTTGGCAGCTTGGGCTGCCCTGCTACCATGGCAAGGTGGTGGCCTTAGCCTTGGAGAAACCCTGATGGCCCCGCCTCGAAAACTCGCCCGCCAGATCCACCGCGCCCTGGCCCCCATCCTGGCTCTGCCCTTGGTGGTAACGGTGGTAACGGGATCCCTTTACCAAATTGCCCGCCTCAACGACAACTTCGACTACTACTGGCTGATCCAAATCCACAAAGGGCAATGGGGGCCTCTGGATCTGCAGGCCGTCTACCCGTTCTTAAACGGCTTGGGGCTGTTGCTGATGGTGGCTACCGGCCTGAGTTTGTGGCTGCAGACGAGATCCCACCGCCCCCCCAAGCGCACCGATTCCTGACAGCTTTCTCCTATTCCTTGGGCGAGAAAATACCCCCATCGATTTCCAGAAAACTCGCCCTCTTGAGCCAGCCAGATCACTTATCCTAATGTACAGAGGCTAGGCTAAAGCCTGGTGAGTAAATCTTAACTTAAAGAGAAGCTAACCAAAAGTTAACCAAAATCTGCTTAGGAGGTGGATAGATATGGCTCTGGTTCGCTGGGATCCCTTTCGGGAAATTGACGAAATTCAACGGGAAATGAACCGGATGTTTGACCGGCTGATGGCTCGCCCCGCCGAGACCGATGCCTATACTTTTGTGCCGGCGGTGGAAATGCACGATGATCCGGAAACCATTACCCTGAAACTGGAGCTGCCCGGCTTGAACCCCAACGATCTGGACATCCAGGCGACGGCAGAAGCGGTCTCCATCAGCGGCGAGCGGCGCTTTGAAAAACGCTCCGAAGACAAGGGCGTAACCCGCACCGAGTTCCGCTACGGGCGCTTCCAACGGGTGATCCCGCTGCCCAACCGGATCAAGCACGATCAGGTGAAAGCGGAATACAAAGATGGGATCCTCACCCTGACTCTGCCCAAGGCGGACTCCGAAAAAGCCCAAGTGGTCAAAGTGAACGTTGTCTCCTAAGGGGGGGAGGCGAGCGCCACTTTTGGCTTAACAAGATCCAGATCCCAGAGGTAGGCTCGTGGCCTACCTTTTTGGGTTTTTTGGCTTTTCGATCCTCAACTCCCCTCTCCCTCTGGGAGAGGGGCTGGGGGTGAGGGCGACCCCAGCTTACTCCAGCCCAGGGATCCGATTTGACCTCTGCCCCTAGGGTTGGATAAGTTTGAGGGCGAAGTGGCTGGGGAGCGAGAGCATGGCCAGCGTTACCTACGAACACGTTACCAAGCGCTACAGAGACACCACCGCCGTCCACGACCTGAACATCACCGTCGAAGACGGGGAATTTCTCGTCTTTGTCGGCCCCTCCGGCTGCGGCAAAACCACCTCCCTGCGCATGCTGGCCGGCTTGGAAGAAGTGAGCGCCGGCTCCATCTACATTGGCGATCGACGGGTGAACGATGTCCCCCCCAAGGATCGGGATATCGCCATGGTCTTCCAATCCTATGCCCTCTACCCCCACATGACCGTGGCCGAGAACATGGCCTTTGGCCTCAAGCTGCGCGGCCTGCCACGGGCGGAGATCGAAAGCCGGGTTAGGGGGGTGGCCAAGCGCCTTGGGATCGAGCACTTGCTCAACCGCAAGCCCAAGGAACTTTCGGGTGGGCAACGGCAGCGGGTTGCCGTCGGGCGGGCCATCGTGCGCAATCCGGCGGTGTTTTTGATGGATGAGCCCCTCTCCAACTTGGATGCCAAGCTGCGGGTACAGGCGCGGGCCGAGATCAGCAAGTTGCACATGCAACTGGGCACCACCTTTATCTACGTTACCCACGACCAGGTGGAGGCCATGACCATGGGCAACCGCATCGCCGTCATGAAGGATGGCCGCCTGCAGCAGGTGGATACCCCCCACACCCTCTACACCCGCCCGGCCAACCTGTTTGTGGCCGGGTTCATCGGCAGCCCCGCCATGAATTTCTTCCAGGCCAAGCTGCGGGAGCAGGAGGGCACCCTCTGGATCGATACCGGCGCCTTCCGCGTGGCCATCCCGCCCCACCAGGCAGAGCCCTATTGGCAATACGTCGGCAAGTCGGTCATCTTCGGCATCCGCCCGGAAAACATCCACGATCCCCAGTACCAGCCCCCAGGGATCCAACCTGCCCCGGTGCGGGCTAAGGTCTCCGTCACCGAGCTGATCGGCCATGAAGTGATCCTCCATCTCAGCACCACCGACCGAGAAGGGATCCTGGCCGAGCAGGAGTTTATTGCCCGCGTGGATCCCCGTACCCAGCTTCGGGTTAACCAGTGGGCAGAAGTGGTCTTCGACATGGATCGCTTCCACCTGTTTGACCCGCAAACCGAGCAGCGGCTGGGATAAAAACGATGACCAAAAAAACTGGGTTACAAGCCCCGCCCTTCTAGGGCGGCTTTTGTAAGATGCTATTCGACAGAAAAGGCAACTTTGCATGTACCTTGTCCGCAAGCTCAAGCTAGGCGTCTCAGAGCAACTGCAGCTGTTAAGCAGGGCAGCAGGCGAGCTGTACTCAAAGGTGCTCGTTCACTTTTGGCGGGTTGTCCGCAAGAAGGGACTGTGGTTGAAACCTTCCACGCTAATGCGGTGGTTTCCCAACGACCCTGAGAATACACTTCATGCTCACAGTGCAGACGCGGTAGTGCAAAGCTTCTTTGCCTCTTTGAAGTCCTGGCGAGAACGCCGCCAAACCGACCCCAACGCCCGTCCACCTCGACGGCGTCGGTACTATTCCAAAGTTCAATGGAAGTCTTCAGCCATCCAAGTCGTCAATGGAAAGCTGCGATTGTCGAACGGGAAAGGCAATGAGCCCCTGATGATTAACTGGGCTTGGGACACACCTGTTTGGGTAGAGATGGGCTGGGATGGCCAGCAGTATGAGTTGAGAGCTTGCTACAAGGTGGGGGATACGCTGCCGGAAGAAGAGGGGGAAGAGAGCATGACTCTAGTCAATAATAAGCTCAACTATACTGAAAATAATGTATAATA
>NZ_JANSHP010000040.1:0-14375 GCF_047502605.1 Synechococcus sp. RC10A2 | reverse complement strand
GCACCCGGGACAGGCCCTCCGTGATGGCCGCTACCTTGCGGGTGGAGACCCCTTGGAGGTACATCTCCAGCACCGCTTCTTCCACCTCTCCGGTCATCCGCTTGTACCGCTCAAAGACCTCGGTCAGGAAAGTCCCCTCCCGGTCCCGGGGTACCCGGAGCTGGGCGATCCTGCCCGCCGGCGTGATGAGGTCCCGGGTGTAGTAGCCGTTCCGCTCCCCGCGGCGGCTTGGGGTGCGCTCACGGTAACCCGCAGCCAGGTGCTCGGTCATCTCTTCTTCCAACACCTGCTCGTTCGCGTAAGCGGTGCGGAGCACTATGACGGCCTTGACCCCTTCCCGGATGCGCCGGCTGATCTCCTCCTTGGTCAACCTCTTGAGCTCCTCTCGGTCCATTCCGCCCTCCATGCTTAACCCACAAAATACGCGACACTACCAACTTTGCCCCTTACGGGCAGGCGATCTACCCTGCTCCCGACGACAAGCCTTTCGACAGCTAAGATGCCCAGTTGGTTTTGAATCAGGGCCAGCCCCGCTTTTACCTCATGCGCTTGCTCCGTCCTGGCCTCAAGTTCAGCCAAATAACCGGCCACACCCGTTGCACCCAGTGCCTGGGATCCCTGCACGGCAAGGAGTGGTTCATCGCCGTCGCGCCGCCTGCCGACGAGCTGCAGGTGGACGGGATTCAAGCTTTTCGAGTGGCTGGCGACTGCTTCATCAAACTGGAGCTGGGCACCTGGCACGCTGGCCCCTACTTCGACGGCGAGGAGTTTATCGACTGCTACAATCTGGAGCTGGCTGACACCAACATCACCAACCACGAGACAATCGACCTGCTCCAGACCCACAACCTGGAGTTTCAGATCATCCCTTGAGCAGCCAGATTCGGCAGCCAAGACAAATAGGTGGGGGGATCCGTGGCAGCACTACGACAGGAGCCTTGGCACTCCCCCCTATGTGATAAAACGGGGTCAAACCCAGCGGCGTCTTGGAGATTTGTTACTATGGCTACACTCCAACCTACCCCAGAAACCGGCAAGCTCTTGAGCACCCTGGCTCTGTTCCTGTGCCTAGGGCTGTTGTCTGCCTGCGACGGGGGCAGCGGCAGCACGGTTAGCCCCCCTAGCCTCACTCCCACCCCCACTCCCGCTGGCCGATAGTTTTGCATGCGCTGGCAGCGGCTGCTTGGCTTAAAGCAGCGGTGGGGGGTAGGGCTGGTCATTCTGCTCTGCCTTGGTCTCTTGACGGCCTGCAATGGGGAGGGATCCCCCACGGCTCCAGAGCCTCCCCGGGCAGGGGAGCTGCCAATTGCTAGCTTTCTTTGCCAGTTGGATCGCCAAACCCGCACCTTTGCTGGTCCCATCTACGCCGAGCAGCCTCAGGCTGCCATCTGCAATCCCGGTCGCCTCACCCCAGCAGCAGCCCAGAAGATGATGGATCGGTTGAACTTTCTGCGGCTGTTGCACGAGTTGCCGCCGGTGAAGCTCAATCCCGAATTCTTGGAGGCCGCTCAGCAGGCGGCCCTGATGCAGGTGGCCAATGGCGCCCTCAGCCACCAGCCGCCCCCCTCTTGGCGCTGCTTTACCCCTGCTGGAGAGGCAGGATCCCGCTTTGGCAACTTGGCGATTGGCCCCATTCTGGAGCTGAACGGCCCCGACCCAGGGCGGGTGTTGGCGCGCCAGGTGGATATCTACTTTGCCGAGCCGGGCCGAGAGAACTTTGTAGATGTGGGGCATCGCCGCTGGAACCTCTATCCCCAATATGCCCAAGGAGCCTACGGCATCGTCTTTGACCCGCGGGCCGGGCGGGTGACCCAGGCCAATGCCAATTGGGTCTTCGGCTTTGACGAGTCGGTACCGGATCCCGAGTTTATTGCTTTCCCCGAAAGAGACGGCTACCTGTACCGTCTGGAGGGCTTTTCCGGCCAGCCCTTGTCTGCCTACCGCTGGTCTTTCTCGGTGCCCAGCCGCGGCGGCCTGTCTGACCTCAGCCAAGCCCAAATCCGCATCACCGATGCCGTCACAGGTGAGCCGGTGCCCGTTGGAGATATCCGGGTTGGGGATCCCGCCTTTGGCCTAGAAACCCTCACCTACTCGGTGGGATCCGTTCAGCCCAATCGCCCCTACCTCTTTGAGATCAGCGGCATCCGGCTCATGGGTGGGCCGCCGCGCACCTATCGCTACACCACCACCCTCTACGACTGCGACCCTCAGGCGCCGCCAAGGCCCGCACCCCTCACCGAAGGGCTGGGGATCCCGCCCCGTTTCCTCTGGCAGAGGGAGCCTTTCGACTCTTTCAACCCTCTCAACTAGCTTTTCCTCACCCCCAGCCCCTTTCCCAAAGGGGAAAGAGGGGTCTGCTGCTCCTGGAAGCCTGACTTTATGCATAAAGCGCAATTCGAGAATGACAAAACTGCATAACCTGTTACAAAGCGTAACTGCCAATACCAAAGTTAACGGTTCGTCATTGCTAGGGTAGCTAGTGTTCACCCCACGGCAGCGATCATGGCGAACCAATTTGAACGCCTCAAAAGCGAAAAGGATGGGCTGGCGGTCAAGGCCGAGCTGGAGGCGTTTGCCCGGATGGGTTGGGAGAACATTCCTGAAGACGACCGGGATCACCGCCTCAAGTGGCTGGGGATCTTCTTTCGCAAGCGCACCCCTGGCAAGTTCATGCTGCGGCTGCGCCTGCCCAATGGGATCCTGACCAGCGGCCAAATGCGCAAGTTGGCCGAGATCCTCCGCCCCTACGGCCAAGATGGCGTAGCCGACATCACCACTCGGCAAAACCTGCAACTGCGGGGCATTCCCATTGAGGACATGCCTCAGGTTCTGCGGCAACTCAAGGAGGTGGGCCTGACCAGCATCCAGTCAGGCATGGACAACGTGCGCAACATCACGGGATCCCCTCTGGCCGGTATCGACCCGGATGAGCTGATCGACGTGCGCGGCCTCACCCGCAAAGTGCAGGACATGGTAACCAACAACGGCGAGGGCAACCCTTCCTTCACCAACCTGCCGCGCAAGTTCAACATCGCCATCTGCGGTTGTCGCGACAACTCGGTGCATGCCGAGATCAATGACCTGGCTTTTGTGCCTGCTTTCAAAGAGGGCAAGCTGGGCTTCAACGTCTTGGTGGGAGGCTTTTTTTCGGCCCGCCGCTGTGCCGAGGCCATCGGGCTGGACGTTTGGGTAGATCCCCGCGATGTGGTTCCTCTATGTGAGGCGGTGCTGCTGGTCTATCGGGATCACGGCCTGCGGGCCAACCGGCAAAAGGCGCGGCTGAGGTGGCTCATTGACGAGTGGGGCCTGGAGAAGTTTCGGGTGGCGGTGGAGCAGCAGATTGGCCACCCTCTGCCCAGAGCGGCGGAAAAAGACGAGGTGGTCTGGCACAAGCGGGATCTGCTGGGAGTACACGCCCAAAAGCAACTGGGCCTCAACTTTGTAGGCCTGCACGTGCCCGTCGGGCGGCTCAACGTCCCGGAGATGAGGGAGCTGGCTCGCTTGGCGGAGGTGTACGGCTCCGGGGAGCTGCGGCTAACGGTGGAGCAGAACGTGCTCATCCCCAATGTGCCCGACTCGCGGGTGGCCCCCCTGCTCAAAGAGCCGCTCTTGAAAAAGTTCTCCCCCAACCCGGGACCCTTGCAGCGGGGGTTGGTGTCCTGTACGGGCAACCAGTTTTGCAACTTTGCCCTCATCGAGACCAAAAACCGCGCCGTGGCCCTGATGGAAGAGCTGGAAGCCGAGCTGGAGATTCCTCAAACGGTGCGCATCCACTGGACAGGCTGTCCCAACTCCTGCGGCCAGCCCCAGGTGGCTGATATTGGCCTCATGGGCACCACCGTTCGCAAGGACGGCAAGCCGGTGGAGGCGGTGGACATCTACATGGGGGGAGAAGTGGGCAAAGACGCCAAGCTGGGCGAATGCGTGCGCCAAGGGATCCCTTGCGAAGACCTCAAGCCCGTCTTGGTGGAGCTACTGATTGAGCACTTCGGGGCCAGGCCGCGTCGTGATCCCTCGGCTGCTCAGACCTCTGCTTCCCCCTTGATGACCTACTAGGCAGTTCGTCGTTCGAAATTTTGGAGGTTGTGATGTCTAAGCTATTCAACACTTCCTCTCCCATCTCCCGTCGCCAGTTTTTGGCTGGGGCAGCTGCCCTTGCGGCTGGAGCAGCTACGGCTGGGATCCCCCGCGCCCAATCCCAATCCTTGGGGCAGGGCTACTGGGTAGCTCAAGCTGATACCCCAGAAACCACGCGAGCCAGGCTGGGATTTATCGCCCTCACCGACGCTGCCCCCCTGATCATCGCCAAAGAAAAGGGGTTCTTTGACAAGTACGGCATGAAGGACGTAGAGGTGGTCAAGCAGGCCTCTTGGGGCACCACCCGCGACAACTTGGTGCTGGGATCCGCCGCCGGCGGCATCGATGGGGCACACATCCTCACCCCCATGCCCTACCTCATCACCACCGGCAAAGTTACCGATGGCAAGCCGGTGCCTATGTACATTTTGGCCCGTCTCAATCTGGACGGTCAGGGCATCAGCATTTCCAACCAATATCGGGATTTGCAAATCGGCCTGGATAGTTCCCCCCTCAAGGCCAAGTTTGCCGAGCTTCGAGCTGCCGGCAAAGATCCCAAATGCGCGATGACCTTCCCCGGCGGTACCCACGACATGTGGATGCGCTACTGGCTGGCCGCAGGCGGGATCGATCCCACCCGCGATGTCTCCCTCATTGTGGTGCCGCCGCCGCAGATGGTGGCCAATATAAAATCCAGAACCATGGAAGCCCTCTGTGTGGGCGAGCCTTGGAATGCCCAACTGGTGAACCAAAAAGAGGGGTATAGTGCCCTCACCACCGGCGAGCTATGGAACAACCACCCGGAAAAGGCCTTTGCCCTGCGGGCCGACTGGGTGGATGCGCACCCGAAAGCCACCCTTGCCCTGTTGAAAGCGGTGCTAGAAGCCCAGATCTGGTGCGACCAGATGGAAAACAAAGAGGAGATGTGTCGCATCATCGGCGACCGCCGCTGGCTGGGGGTGCCTGTGCCCGATATCTTGGGCCGTTCTCGGGGCACTTTTGACTACGGCACCGGCAAGGTCGTTGAAAACAGCCCCCACCTGATGAAGTTCTGGCAGAACTACGCTTCCTACCCCTTCAAGAGCCACGATCTCTGGTTTTTGACCGAAAACATCCGCTGGGGCTATCTGCCTGCCGACACCGATACCAAAGCCTTGGTGGAGCGGGTGAATCGGGAAGAACTCTGGCGAGAAGCTGCCAAAGCCATTGGTCAGGGGGCAGCCATTCCCCCCAGCACCTCTCGAGGAGTGGAAACCTTCTTCGACGGGGTGCAGTTCGATCCCGAAAATCCTGCCGCCTACCTGGAGAAATTGGCGATTAAGAAGCTGGCCTAATTTCCCAACTTTCCCCAGCAAGTTAGCTGCAAACCCTCTGTCCAGGAGAGAAGGGATCCCCGAATCCCCACAAAGAGTGTTCAACTGAAACCCCTTCTCTCTTGGAATCCTCTTAAGTTGACTTCAACCTTACTCCCAGCAAGCCATGAGGATTTTCCACTCTGCCCTACAGTTGGGCTACCACCTCTTTCGGATCCTGCTTCCCCTACTGGTTGGCCTAGGCCACTGGCTGCTGAAAACCAGCCCAGGCTTTGTTCTTCAGTCCAATGCCGGGCTCCACTCCCCGGCCAGCTCTGCATCTTCTTCTGCTTGGAGGCAGCGAGTCCAAATCCACCAAGTGCTGCGCCGCGTTCTTTTGCCCACCACGGCCATTTTAATAGTGCTCGTTCTCTGGCAAATTGCCTATAGCCGCCCCGGAGCCAACTTGCCCACCCCTCTCCAGGTTTGGCAGGACACCTGGGATCCCCTCATTAAAGATCCCTTTTTTGACTATGGCGGCAATGCCAAAGGGCTGTTCTGGCAAATTTGGGCCAGCTTGCGGCGGGTGTTCATTGGGTTTGCCCTGGCCGGCTTGGTGGGGGTTGTGGGCGGCATGATCATCGGGGTCAATCGCTGGCTGTACGAGGCTTTGGATCCCATTTTTCAGGTGCTGCGCACGGTGCCGCCTTTGGCCTGGCTGCCGATTTCTTTGGCTGCCTTTCGAGATGCCAACCCTTCCGCCATTTTTGTAATCTTCATTACGGCTCTCTGGCCCATTTTGATCAACACCGTTGCCGGCGTACAGCGGATCCCTCAGGACTACCGCAACGTGGCCAGAATTGTGCGCATGTCCGGCTGGAAGTACTTTTTCAAAATCGTTTTCCCGGCAACTGTGCCCTACATTTTTACCGGCTTGCGCATTGGGGTGGGCTTGTCTTGGCTGGCCATTGTGGCAGCGGAAATGTTGATTGGCGGTGTGGGCATTGGATTTTTCATCTGGGATGCCTGGAATAGCTCCCGCATCAGCGAAATCATTCTGGCTTTGATCTATGTCGGGATGGTGGGTCTTCTGCTGGATCGCATCACGGCTTGGATTGGCTCGCTGGTGGTGGCTGAGGATCGCTAAATGAGCTTGGCCGAGTTCTAGATTGGTTGCTGACAATTTCTCCATGCTCTCAGAAATCATCTCAGAGGAATCATGAAGACCCAGCCTTACATTGAAGTGGATCATGTCGACAAGGAATTTCTCCTCGACAACGGAGAGATCTACCCTGTCCTGAAAGACATCCACCTGGAGATCCAAAAAGGGGAATTTGTCTCGCTAATTGGCCACTCCGGCTGTGGCAAATCGACCCTGCTCAACATCATTGCTGGCCTGGAAAAGCCTTCCCGCGGAGGCATTCTCCTGGAGGGCCGACAAGTTACAGATCCCGGCCCAGATCGCATGGTGGTGTTTCAGAACTATTCCCTGCTGCCCTGGCTGACGGTGCGGGAGAACGTTGCCCTGGCTGTGGACGAGGTGCTGGGATCCCTTCCCAAAGCGGAGCGGGACCGGATTGTGGCAGAACACATTCGCCGTGTGGGGTTGCAGGGGGCAGCCGACAAGCGACCGGCCCATCTGTCAGGAGGGATGAAACAGCGGGTAGCCATTGCCCGGGCTTTGGCCATCCGTCCGCGGGTGCTGCTGTTGGATGAGCCCTTTGGCGCTCTGGATGCCTTGACGCGCGGCAACCTGCAGGAGCAACTGATGGAGATTGCCCAGGCGGAGCAGCTCACCTGTGTCATGGTTACCCACGATGTGGATGAGGCGCTGCTGCTTTCGGATCGGGTGGTAATGATGACCAATGGCCCGGAGGCCCGCATTGGCCAGATTTTGCGGATCCCTTTTCCTCGGCCCCGCCATCGTTTGGAAGTGGTGCGTCACCCCGACTACTACAGCCTGCGGGGAGAGATGATCTACTTTCTCAACCAGCAAAAGCGGGCTCGCCAAAAAACGCCTGTTCGCGTGGCCATTGCCAAACACGGCCTGGAGAAGGTCAATTTGGAGGTTGGCTTTGTGCCCCTCAACGACTGCGCGCCGCTGGTGGTGGCGCAGGAAAAAGGCCTGTTTCAAAAGCATGGCCTGGAGCAGGTCACCCTGGTGAGGGAGCCAGGCTGGAAGACCATCTGGGAAGGGATCCGCTCCGGTCGGCTGGACGCGGCTATGGTGGTGGCCGGGATCCCGTTGGCTTCCACCTTGGGAGTAGGGGGAGTTCCGGTGTCTTTGGTAACCGCCTTAACCCTCTCCCGTGGCGGCAACGCCATTACCTTTGGGCGCAGACTTTTGGAGCGAGGCGTTCAAAGCCTGGCGGATTTTCGCCAATACCTCAACCACACCCCCGACACAGTCCACACCCTGGGAGTGGTTCATCCGGCTTCCATGCAAAACTTCCTGTTGCGGCACTGGCTGGCCGGTGGGGGGGTGGATCCGGATCGGGATGTCACGTTAACCGTGATCCCGCCGCCGCAGATGGTGGCCCACCTCAAGGCCGGCAACATCGATGGCTACTGCGTGGGCGAGCCCTGGAACTCCCGCGCTGTGCGGGAACAGGTGGGGGTTATCGTCGCCACCACCCCTGAAATCTTGCCCAGCCACATCGAAAAGGTGCTGACAGTGCGCCAGGATTGGGCGCAAAACTACCCCCGCACCCATGTAGCTCTGGTCAAGGCACTACTGGAGGCTTGTCACTACTGCGATCAGCCGCAGCACCGTTCTGAGATCTTGGAGTGGCTGGCTCAGCCCCAGTATGTGGGCGTGGCCCTGGAGGATCTGCAGCCGGGGTGGACGGGTATTCTGCAGCGGGGAATTGCCGATGAATCCCAAGCCCTCACCGGTTTTCACCAGTTTGCCAACGGGCGCAACACCTGTCCGGAAAGATTGGAACACCTCTGGATCCTGACGCAGATGGCTCGCTGGGGCCTCTGCCCTTTTCCCCGCAATTGGGTTTCGGTTCTCGACCAAGTTCTGGACAGCGAAACCTACGCCCTAGCCGCCAGAGAACTGGGCCTTCCGGATTGGGCCCACGACCGCGGAGCTTTACTCTTTGGCGATGGATCCCGCTTTGACGGAGAGGATCCCGTTGCTTACCTGGAGTCGGTGGCCATCCGGCAGGATCTGAAGCTGCAGGAGTACCAGCTCAGCGAAGTTTAGCTTTTGTTACCTTAAACTCTCGATTGGAAAACACTATGATGACCAGCTCCCGCACGTTCTCCTCACCGCTATCTTCTGCTTCTCCGGTTGCAGGACTGCCCCTTCTTTGTCTTCAGAATGTGGGCAAGACCTACTTCACCTCAGCAGGGCCCTTCGTTGCGCTGGAAAATATCAATCTGGAAGTGGCCGCCGGTGAGTTTGTTTGCATTATCGGCCACTCGGGTTGTGGCAAATCCACCTTGATCAACATGGTGGCGGGTTTTTCGACTCCCACTTCGGGATCCATTACCCTCAAGGGCCAGCCCATCACTTCCCCAGGGCCGGATCGGATGATGGTGTTTCAACATTATTCCCTTTTGCCCTGGCTGACTGCCTTTGAAAATATTTATCTGGTGGTGGATCAGGTGTACCCAACCAAACCCCGGTGGGAAAAAAGGGAAATTGTTCAAGAACATCTGGAATTGGTAGGTTTGGCGGAAGCAGCCCACAAGCGGCCCAAGCAGCTTTCTGGAGGCATGAAGCAAAGGGTAGCCATTGCCCGTGCTCTTGCCGTTCGTCCGCAAGTTTTGCTCTTGGATGAGCCTTTTGGGGCCTTGGATGCCATTACCAAGGAAGATCTACAAGATGAGCTGCTGGCCATTTGGCGGGATCACCGCTGCACAGTTTTGATGATTACTCATGACATCGACGAAGCTCTTTACTTGTCAGACCGTGTGGTGATGATGACCAACGGCCCCGCTGCCCATATCGGCGAGATCTTGACCATTCCCTTTGAGCGACCGCGCATCCGCTCCCGCATTATGGAAATGCCTGAGTTCTACGAATTGCGTAACCGCGCCCTTGACTTCCTCTATCGCCGCTTTGCCCATGGAGGGGATTGAGCTAGGGTTCAAAATACTTGGAGAGGGAAGTTGATGGCCACTGCTCCGGTTCAGCTAGAAATCGCAGGAGCCCCGCACTGTACCCGTAGGGTCAGTGTCGGGAGGAATGCGGAAGTTATGATAGAACCATGACCCAAGTCCTGACCGTCTCCTGCAAGCTCAAGGTGTCCCAGTCGCAAGCCGCAAAGTTGGACGCGACAATGGATGCCTTTGTGCAGGCGTTGAACTGGGTCAACCAAAACACACCAGAAAAAGTAGTCAACGCAGTCAAACTCCAGTCCCTTTGCTATTACCAGATTCGCGCTCGGTTTGGCTTGTCCAGTAACTTGGCTCAGCAGGTCTGCAGACGGCTGGCCGGTGCCCGTAAAGTTGCCCGACAGAAAAACCGTCCGGTCAAAGCGTTCAAGAGAGGCTTTGCGACCTACGATGCCCGTATCTTTTCGTTTCGCGAGAAAGACTGGACGGTGTCGCTGACCACGGTGGAGGGTCGGGAGCGCTTTGAGCTGGCGATTGGCCGCTACCAGAGAGAACGGCTGGCGGGCTCCAATCCCAAATCTGCCACTCTGGTCAAGCGCAAAGACGGTTTCTACTCTATTCAAATCTGTGTGGAAACGGAACCGTGCCCACCGCAAGGCACGGATAGAGTGCTGGGCGTGGATTTGGGCAGGACGGATATTGCTCATACATCGGAAGGAGATAACTGGAATGGACAGCAGTTGAACAGAGTCCGCGACCACTACTCCCGGTTGAGGGCGGCACTCCAACGCAAAGCCAGTAAGGGCACACGCAGTTCGCGGCGCAGATGCAGAGAACTGTTGCAACGGCTGTCTGGCAAGGAGAGGCGCTTTCAGGCGTGGGTCAATCATCGCATCTCCAAAGCTATTGTCTCTAGGGCAAAGGCGACAAACAGCGCTATTGCTCTGGAAGACTTGACAGGGATCCGGGAAAGGGTCAATCAACAGCCACGCAGCAAAGCTGAGCGCCGCAGAACCAATAACTGGGCGTTCTACCAGCTTAGGATGTTCGTGGTCTACAAGGCTGCCATTGCCGGAGTACCTGTGGTGCTGGTTCCGCCTGCCTACACGTCGCAGACCTGCCACCGGTGTTTGCACATCCATCCCGATCCTACGCAATCCTATCGCAGTGGAAAGAAGTTTAAGTGTGGACACTGTGGATGGGAAGGGGATGCGGATTTGAATGGTGCGAATGTGATTGCGCTTTTGGGGGCTGCTGTAAACCAGCCTAGAGGTTCGTGGTTGGCTTGCCAACTGCAGGGCTACCGAAAGCCCGCCCTGTACTGCGAAGCAGTCAGGGTCGGGTAGTTTACGTAGTTCCAACCGATCTCCCAATGGAGGAGCGGGTCTTGCCCTGCCCAAAACCCTTGCCGACTATCTGGCCAATCCAGTTGCCCAAACCAAATGGGTAGATGGCTACATTGTGGAGAAAGTGGGGCAAACTTTAGGGGATGCAAAGCTCCAAACCCGACTTCTCTTCCGTTGGCTCGGTTATGTTGAATGTCAGCCATTGGGGGGTATGGTTTTGGTGAAGGCTCCCGGCCAAACCAAAGGCAAAGTCAGAAGACCTGATGCTGCCTACTCATCTCCAGATTTAATCCAGCAATTTGGAGAGGATATTGCCACGCTACTGCAGAGCTATCCTCTGGTTGAGGAGATCTTCTCTCCAACCGACTGTGGAGAAGATATTTTCCTAAAAGCCCAAGAGTATCTCAGCTCCGATGTACTGGAAGTCTGGCTGATTTTTCCCAAAAGCAAATTTATTTTTATCCAGACTCAGGATCGCCACCTTTGGCTAACCGAACAAGAGACTGCCAAAAGCCAGGTTGTATTGCCCGGATTTGAGATCCAAGTGGCCGATCTCCTCGGCTAAGAGATCCTTAACCTGATGGCCTATCGGGATCCAAAATGCAAGACACTTATCCATCCTGACAGGGATCCCAACTCATGGTGACCGCGATGGAGCCGGAAAAAGCTGTCATCAAAACCCTATGTCCCTATTGCGGTGTGGGATGTGGATTGGAGGCGGTTTCGACAGCCTCAGGTGACTGGAAAATGAGAGGCGACCGGGATCATCCTTCCAGCTTGGGGATGGTCTGTGTAAAGGGGGCCACGATCCTGGAGGCAGTTGGTCGGGATCGGCTGCTCTATCCCCTGTTTCGGGAGAGCTTGGATCAGCCCTTTCGCCGCATTTCTTGGGATCAGGCTTTTGAGGAGATGGTTTCTCGGCTGCGCTGCCTCAAAGACAACCCTCACTCCATGGCTATGTATGGATCGGGGCAGTTGCTCACTGAAGACTATTACGTTGCTCAAAAGCTCATTAAGGGCTGCCTGGGCACCAACAATTTCGACACCAACTCGCGCCTGTGCATGTCCTCAGCCGTCTCGGCCTACACCCAATCCCTGGGATCCGATGGCCCCCCCTGCTGCTACGAGGATCTCGATCTCTGCAATCTGGCTTTTCTGGTGGGCACCAACACAGCAGAGTGCCATCCCATTCTTTTTAATCGCCTGAAGAAGCGGCACAGGACCGGATCCCCCCTCAAAATAGTGGTAGTGGATCCCCGGCGCACTCAGACAGCAGAAGCTGCCGATCTCCACTTAAAAATTCGCCCCGGTACGGATATCGATCTTTTCAATGGGATTGCCCATTTGCTGTTGAAGTGGGGATCAATGGCTACCGATTTTATCGAGGGCTGCACCCAAGGTTTTGCTGAATATGCAGCTTTGCTGGCCGATTATGAACCGCAGATTGTGGCCCAGCGCTGCGGAATTGCCACCGAGGATTTGATCGAAGCAGCCAAGCTTTGGCAGGGATCCCAAAGGGTTCTATCCCTTTGGTCGATGGGCCTAAACCAGTCCAGTGAGGGCACCGCCAAGATCACCAGCTTAATCAACCTGCATCTCCTGACCGGGCAAATTGGCCGACCGGGGACCGGCCCCTTTTCCTTGACCGGCCAGCCCAATGCCATGGGTGGTCGAGAGGCGGGGGGGTTATCTCATCTGCTGCCGGGATATCGGCTGGTGAGCCAGCCCCAGCATCGGGCAGAGGTGGAGCAGGCTTGGGGCTTGCCCAGCGGTTCCCTCTCTCCCCACCCAGGACTGAGGGCCACCGAGATGATTGCCGCTCTGGAGACGGGATCCCTGCAGTTCTTCTGGATTGTGGCCACTAATCCTTTGGTGAGCTTTCCGGATCTGGAACGGGTCAAAAAAGCCCTGAAAAAGTCTCCCTTTACCGTTTACCAAGAGGCTTATTACCCTACAGAAACGGCAGAATATGCCCATTTGCTTTTGCCCGCCTGCCAGTGGAGCGAGAAAACCGGGGTGATGACCAACTCCGAGCGCAGGGTTACCCTTTGTCAAGCCTTTCGAGACCCCCCTGGCGAAGCCCGACCCGATTGGGAGATCTTTGCTGAAGTGGGGCGCAGGTTGGGCTTTGAAGCGCAATTTTCCTTCCAAACCGCGGCAGAGGTTTATGCAGAATTTGCCGCCCTTACCGCAAATCGCCTCTGCGATCACTCCGGCCTCAGCCATGCCCTTTTGGCAGAACAAGGCCCTCAGCAATGGCCTTATCCCAAAGAAAGAACCTCGGCCCCTAAGTCCACTCGCCTCTACACAGATTGGCGTTTCCCGACCCCCAATGGCCGCGCCCGCTTTATCCCCCACCCTTCCCGTGGCTTGGCGGAGCCACCCAACCCTCAGTTCCCTTACGTGTTAACTACGGGCAGGCTATACGGCCATTGGCACACCCAAACCCGTACCGGCAGGATTGAAAAAATCAAGCACATGCACCCCCAACCCTTTATGGAGATCCATCCTCGCGATGCGGAAAAGCTGGGCCTCCAAGATGGGGATTGGGTTCAGGTGCGTTCTGTCCGCGGGCGGGCCTATTTCCCGGCCAAGATAACTGCCAACATTGCTCCCGGTACGCTATTTGTACCCATGCACTGGGGATCCCTCTGGGCAGAACAAGCCGAGTGTAATGCCCTTACCCATGACATCAGTTGTCCCGATTCCGGCCAGCCGGAATTAAAAGCCTGTGCCGTTGCTCTTGAGAAAGCCGACCCACCGCTCAAGCAATCCCCTCAACTCTAGATTTGGTTCCTAATCGAGGTTCCCATGACTCTGTTTCAGTTTGAGCAAGATTTTGCCGACTCTCTGCGATGCATCCCCATGACCTTGCGCCTAAAGCTGGATTTGTGCGGGATCAAGCTCAAGCTCCATCAATGGGCCAAGTTTTCCTTAGAAGAGCGGCGGAAGTGTGTTGATTGGCCCTCTGAATCTCCACAGGATCTAGAAGAACTCCGCAACCATCTGCGCCATTTGGTTCGCTCCATCTGCCACGAAGAGGCGCAAGAGATTCCCATTGACCCCCAGCCTGAATGGCAAAATCCCAACCAGATCCCAATGGCTGTCCAACAAAAAGCTCAAGACCTGGGGATCCGGCTTGCCCTCGATTTCTGGAGAAACTTGCACGATATCCAGAGATTTGCCTTGCTGAAGTTGAGCCGATCCCATCACGAAAACAAAAATTTCTTGCCCGCTCTGCGAGAGTTTGGCCTGAAGATGGCGAGGGATGGTGATTGCAGTTACTCTGAATCTATTTGAGAGAGATAGTCTGATACATTTACGCTGAACACTGCTGAACATCACTGTTCAACTATGCAGCGATAGCATTCTGTTTGTTTCCAAACAGAATGGCGGTATCCCGCAAAGCTTTGAGTAGAATACCCAAAGCGCAGTTTCCGTGTCGTCTTACTACCAATTTTCTGCTTTGCTTTGGCTACCATGTTGGCAGACTCGAAAGTAAACAGAAAGATCAACTGGTAGTAATCCGTACTGAACATATTATACATTATTTTCAGTATAGTTGAGCTTATTATTGACTAGAGTCATGCTC
>NZ_JANSHP010000039.1:0-14394 GCF_047502605.1 Synechococcus sp. RC10A2 | reverse complement strand
CTCTCCTTCCTCTTGAATACCTGTACCCTATTTTAAATTAAAAGGCTGTACTTTTTCTTTTTGCCCAGGTTGGCTTCGGCGGCAGCCAGCTCCGCATCCAGGAGGGTTTGCCCGGTTGCCGCCAAATACACGTCATCCAAGCTGGGGCGAGATTGGCTGCTGCTAAACACCTCCAGCCCATGGGCCTCGAGGTGGGCGCGGATCTGGCTGAGGGGATCCTCCCCGTTGCGCTGCACCACCAGGTTGAGGGCGTTGCCCTGGGCGCTGTTGATCACCACTTTTTGGACAAAGGGCAGGGATCCCAGCAGTTCGGCCCCCCGTTGGGCCAGTTCTGGCGGCGCAAACTCCTGCAGCTTGACGGTGATGCGCTCGCCGCCGACGCGGGCTTTTAGCTCTTCTGGGGTGCCTTCGGCAATCACCTTGCCGCGGTCGATGATGGCCACCCGGTCGGCCAATAGGTCGATCTCCTCCAGGTAATGGCTGCTGAGCACCACTGTAACGCCGGTGTTCTTGAGCTGGCGCAGGAAGTCCCAGATGGCCTGCCGGCTGGGAACGTCTAGGCCCACCGTGGGCTCGTCCAAAACCAACACCTGGGGCTGGTGCAGCAGTCCTGCCGCCAGATCGAGGCGTTTGCGCAAGCCGCCGGAGTAGGTGCCGATGCGTTGGTCGGCCCGGTCGGCCAGCCCCAGTAATTCGAGGACGGTGGCAATCCGCTCTTGGGCCAAGGGCCGCGGCAGGTGGTAGAGATCGGCCTGCAACTGCAACAATTCTCGCCCCGTCAGCACCTTATCCAAAGCCACCTCCTGGGCAACAAAGCCCAGCTTTTCGCGTACTGCCTTGGGATTTTCGTTGACGGGGATCCCGCACACCTCGATCCGGCCTGCGTCGGGGCGCAGCAGGGTGCACAGGCAGTGCAGGGTGGTGGTTTTGCCGGCGCCGTTGGGGCCGAGAATGCCGTAGATCTGGCCGGGCTCT
This sequence comes from Synechococcus sp. RC10A2, assembly GCF_047502605.1. Classification (NCBI taxonomy): domain Bacteria; kingdom Bacillati; phylum Cyanobacteriota; class Cyanophyceae; order Synechococcales; family Synechococcaceae; genus Synechococcus; species Synechococcus sp. RC10A2. The sequence goes on along the minus strand of NZ_JANSHP010000039.1, from coordinate 13,419 downwards.
ACTTGGAAGGAGACATCGGCCACGGCCACTGTGGAGCCGTAGCGCTTCTGGAGTTGTTCTACCAAGACTGCAGGGGTATCTGACATGGGCATCCACCTTTCGCTTCCTCTAAGCTATCAAGCCGGCTCAGGAGAAAGGAGTAGCGATTCCCTCAATTCCTCCCTCCCTATCGCCGACTCATGGCTCCCAACCCCATAGGGATGGTGGGATCCAAACCGAAGCTCAGGATATAGTGGTTCAGGCGACGCTGGGGGGCTGCAGGTGGATTTTCGCCGATTTCCCGCTCAGCCCGGTCGCCAATCTCTGTTGTGGGGAGAAGATGAATGGTGAAGCCAAAGCTTGCCTGCCGGCCTGCGCATCCCACCTGTGCGGGCCCGACTTCCCCTGTTCAATCTCTTATCCCAAATCTCGTCAAACCTAGACTGGGATCTTTGGCAGCTGGGGCGATCTTGGCGCTCGGCCTGGTCGGCTGTGGCGAGGCGACAACGCCGCTTAGCCCGCTGGAAAATGCCTTTCTGCGGGCCGACGACTTTGAAATTACAGGGGGATCCCCGACAGCGGGCGCGGTGGGGCCCTACTTGCAGTTCAACGTGCGGCGGCAGCGGGACAACCAGATCTTGAATCGCCCCTTCAACGTCTATGTGGAGAATGCGGGGCTGGCGGAAGGGCGGTCTCCTCTGGTCGATACCCAAAACCGCCCCATCCTGCTCCAACGCTCGGTGGCTTTTTTGGGCAACGGCCTGGACTTGAACAGAGATGGCCAGCCGGATCCGCCTCCCAGAGAACCCCCCAGCCTCAATAGCGGCCCGCTGCTGCCCTATGCGCCGCCCAACAATTGGCAGACGCGGGCCGTCCTCGCCTACGTCCCCGGCCAGGCCAACATCCCTGGACGGGGCCCTAGCGATCGCTTTGGCCTCTACTTCTCCTCCATCCTGCCCTACAGAGGGCAGCTCCGCTTCCGCGCCCGCGACGAGCTGGGCAACGCCTCTGCCCGCACCTTTGAGATCACCTATCCCCCAGCGCCCAGCCGGGCCACCGTCACCGTCACCTTGGCCAACGTCAGCGCCAGCGCCCAAGAGCCGGTGCTCATCGCCATCTGCAACCAGTTGGGGGCTGCTGCCGTGGTGGGCCTGCGGAGCGGCACCTTTACCGAGCTGGTGGATCTTTTGCCGGCCCCCAGCTTGCCGGTGGATCCCAATTTGAGCGAGCCCATCCGCTACGTGGCCGAGGCCTATCAGTTCAACCGCCAGCAAGCTGTCATCCGCGTCTCCCAGAATCCTGCGGATCCCAGCCGCATGAGCGTCCCCCTCTTGGGATCCGAGGGCGCAACCGGCAGGGCAGATTTAACCCTGGTGAGCTCCACCGATGACCGGCTCACCTGCTTCAACGACCGGCTCTCCGATCTGCGAAATACATTTTCCGACTTCTTCAGATAACAGTTAATGGCAGTTCTCCACATGGCCGGTTGGCGGCAAGCGAAGCCAGCGCCAGCTGAGGCATACCCTCTGGTTGTCCCAGATCGTCCAAAGTCTGCCGAAGAAGCTGGCAGAAAAACTGGAAAAATCTGTTCGTAGCGAGCCTTTTTTGGCTTTCTTCGCTTATCCGATTGTCCTATCGGCAAAATCCAGCTTGACTTGGGGCTGACCCCTTTTCCTGCCGGATTGGATTGCGATATGCTAGTTTCCCAACTCTAAAGCGTGATTCATTCCAAGCCGTTTTTCCCCATGAATCCCCATCGCTCCCAGGTCTCGGTTCCCATCCTGCAGGAAAGCTGGCACTTTCAAGAGCGGGATGCCTGTGGCGTTGGGTTTTTGGTGGATCGCCAGGGGAGAGCCAGCCACGAGCTGCTGCAAAAAACCCTCCAAGCTCTCGCCTGCATGGAGCACCGCGGCGGCTGCGGCGGCGACAACCAAAGCGGCGATGGGGCCGGCATTGCCACAGCCATTCCCTGGCAACTGCTGCAGGCAGAGAGGGACGAGATCCGGGCTTGGGATCCCGGCCGCAGCGCGGTGGGCATGGTGTTTTTGCCTCAGGCTCCCGCCGAGTGCCAGGCGGTACGCCAGCTTATCGACGACTACTTGGCCACCAGCGAGTGGGGGCGGCCCCTCTGGCGCCAGGTGCCGGTCAATCCGGAGTGCCTGGGGCCGATGGCGCGGCAAACCCTGCCTTCTATCTGGCAGATGCTTCTCACCCATCCCAGGCTGGCGGGAGATGAGCTGGAGCGGCAGCTCTATCTGCTGCGGCGGCGTCTGCGGCGGCAGGTGGAAAGCCGGTTTGGCTTTTATTCCATCTATTTTGCTTCTCTCTCCTGCCGGCTGATTGTCTACAAAGGCATGGTGCAATCGGCGGTGCTGGGCCAGTTTTACCGCGATCTGCACAACCCCCTCTACACCACCGCCTACGCCACCTATCACCGCCGCTTCAGCACCAACACCTTGCCCCGCTGGTCGCTGGCCCAGCCCTTCCGCTACCTCTGCCACAACGGCGAGATCAACACGTATCTCGGCAACGTCAACTGGATGGCTGCCCGCGAGCCCACCCTGGCCCATCCCCTCTGGGGCGAGGCCATCGAGGAGCTCAAACCCGTCATCGATCCCGGCAGCAGCGACTCAGCGGGCCTGGACGCGGTCTTTGAGCTCTTGATCGCGTCGGGCTACTCCAGCCAGCAGGCGATGATGGCGCTGATCCCGGAGGCCTACCGCCACCAGCCGGAGCTGCAAGATCGCCCGGAAGTGGTGGACTTCTACGAGTTCTTCGCCGGCCTGCAGGAAGCGTGGGACGGGCCGGCTATGGTGGTCTTCTGCGACGGCAAAACCATTGGCGCCACCCTGGATCGCAACGGCTTGCGCCCGGCCCGCTATGCCCTCAGCCGCGATGGGTTGCTGGTGGTGGCTTCAGAGGCCGGGGTGGTTCCGCTGCCGGAAGCCGAGATCCTGGAAAAGGGGCGGCTGGGGCCGGGGCAGATGCTGACGGTGGATCTGCAAAGTGGCCAGCTTTACAAAAACTGGGAGATCAAAACCCAGGTGGCAGCTCAGCACCCCTATGGGGAGTGGTTAAGGGCTCACCGCGTTCAGCTGGCTAGCCAAGACTTTGAGAACGCCCCGCAGCTTACCGAAGAGCAGCTGCTCCAACTGCAAACTGCCTGCGGCTACTCCTCGGAAGATGTGGAGATGATCATCGAGGAAATGGCCGCCACAGGCAAAGAGCCGGTTTTCAGCATGGGGGACGACGCGCCGCTGGCAGTGCTCTCCACCCAGCCCCACCCCCTTTACGACTACTTCAAGCAGCGCTTTGCCCAGGTAACCAACCCGGCTATTGATCCCCTGCGGGAGAGCCTGGTGATGTCTTTGGAGGTGTACCTGGGATCCAAAGGCAACCTGCTGGAGATTCGCCCAGAGCATGCCCGTCTGCTGCACTTGCGCAGCCCGGTGCTCAACGAGGCGGAGCTGGCCGCCCTGCAGCAGACGCCTTTTCCCTGCCGCACGCTGCCGATCCTCTACCCGGTGGCCGCTGGGCCAGCAGGGCTGGCCGCCCAGGTGCAAGCCCTCTGTCAAGAGGCGGCGCAAGCGGTGCGGGAGGGAGCAGAGATCTTAATCCTCTCGGATCGCGGCCTGAGCGCCGAGCAGGCCTTGATCCCGCCTCTGCTGGCCGTGGGGGCCATCCACCATCACCTCATCCAGGAGGGGCTGCGCCTGCGCGCTTCCCTGGTGGTGGAGACAGCCCAGTGCTGGAGTACCCACCACTTTGCCTGTCTAATTGGCTACGGGGCCAGCGCCGTCTGTCCCTACCTGGCCTATGAGGCGGTGCGCCAGTGGTGGCACAAGCCCAAGACGCAAACCCAAATGGCCGCCGGCAAGCTGCCCCAGCTCTCTCTGGCCGAAGCTCAACTGAAGTACCGGGCAGCTATCGAGGCGGGCTTGCTCAAGATCCTCTCCAAGATGGGCATTTCCCTCCTCTCCAGCTACCACGGGGCCCAGATCTTCGAGGCCATCGGCCTCAGCCAAGAGGTGATCGATCTGGCCTTCCGCGGCACGGTGTCGCGGGTGGGGGGGATGACGCTGGCGGATCTGGCCCGCGAGGGCATGGCCAATCACCAGCGAGCCTTCCCCCAGCTCACCTCGAAAAAGCTGGAGAACTTTGGCTTCATCCAAGCGCGGCCCAAGGGGGAATACCACATCAACAGCCCGGAGATGGCCAAGCTGCTCCACAAGGCCATTGCCTCAGGCCAGCCCGACCACTACGAGATCTACCGGACCTATCTGCGGGGCCGCACCCCCACAGCCTTGCGGGATCTGCTGGACTTTCGCAGCGACCGGGATCCCATTCCCCTGGAGGAGGTGGAGCCGGCCACCGAGATCTTCAAGCGCTTTGCCACGGGGGGAATGTCGCTGGGGGCCCTCAGCCGCGAGGCCCACGAGACCCTGGCCATTGCCATGAACCGCATCGGCGGCAAGTCCAACTCCGGCGAAGGCGGGGAAGATCCGGAGCGCTACATCCCCATCACCGATGTAACACCCGAGGGGACCTCGGCGCGCTTTCCTCACCTTAAGGGCCTGCGCATGGGGGACAACGCCAGCTCGGCGGTGAAGCAGGTGGCTTCGGGCCGCTTTGGCGTGACGCCGGAGTACCTGCTCAACGCGCGGCAAATCGAGATCAAAATTGCCCAGGGGGCCAAGCCGGGCGAAGGCGGACAACTGCCCGGCAAAAAGGTCAGCCCCTACATCGCCAAGCTGCGCCGCTCCAAGCCGGGGGTGACCCTGATCTCGCCGCCGCCCCACCACGACATCTACTCGATCGAGGATCTGGCGCAGTTGATCTTCGATTTGCACCAGGTTAACCCGCAGGCGCAGGTGTCGGTGAAGCTGGTGGCGGAGGTGGGCATCGGCACCGTGGCGGCGGGAGTGGCCAAGGCCAATGCCGACATCATCCAGATCTCCGGCCACGAGGGGGGCACAGGGGCCTCTCCCCTGAGCTCCATCAAACATGCGGGGGCACCCTGGGAGCTGGGCCTGGTGGAGGTGCATCATGCTCTCTTGGAAAACGGCCTGCGGCAGCGGGTAATTCTGCGGGTGGACGGCGGCATTCGCACCGGCTGGGAAGTGGTGATGGCGGCCATGCTGGGGGCAGAGGAGTTCGGCTTCGGGACAGTAGCCATGATTGCCGAGGGGTGCATCATGGCGCGGGTGTGCCACACCAACAACTGCCCGGTGGGGGTGACCAGCCAAAAGGAAGAGCTGCGCAAGCGCTTCCCTGGCACTCCGGACCAGGTGGTGACCTTCTTCGCCTTTGTGGCCGAGGAAGTGCGCCAGATCCTGGCCCGGCTGGGCTACCGCTCCCTGGAGGAGGTAATTGGGCGGGTGGATCTGCTCTGCCCCCGCGCCGATGTGGCTTTGGCGAAAACCCAGTCCTTGAATTTGGAGTGTCTGCTGCGAACTCCGCCGGGCTTTGATCCCCACAAGCGCCCAGAGTGGCTGGAGCACGAGCCGGTGCACTCCAATGGCCCGGTGCTGGATGACGCCATCTTGGCCCGGCCCGAGGTGCAAAAGGCCATCGAGACCTGCGGCGCGGCCATGCTGGAGCTGCCCATCGCCAACACCGACCGCTGCGTGGGCGGGCGCATTGCCGGCACCCTGGCTCGGCTGTATGGGGATACCGGCTTTGTCCGACAAGGGGGGCTGTTGGATCTGCGCTTTGTGGGCACAGCCGGCCAGAGCTTTGGGGCCTTTACCCTGGCGGGCATGCGCCTGACCCTGACGGGAGAAGCCAACGACTACGTGGGCAAGAGCATGTGCGGCGGTGAAATTGTCATTCTGGCTCCCCCAGAAGCCCCGCGGGATCCGGCGGAAAATGTAATCCTGGGCAACACCTGTCTGTACGGGGCCACGGGCGGATCCCTGTTTGCCAACGGCCAGGCGGGGGAGCGCTTTGCCGTGCGCAACTCCGGCGCCCAGGCGGTGATCGAGGGATCCGGCGACCACTGCTGCGAGTACATGACCGGCGGTGTGGTGGTGGTGCTGGGGCGGGTGGGCCGCAACCTGGGGGCGGGCATGACCGGCGGCCTGGCCTACGTGCTCGATGAAGAGGGCAACTTCCCCGCCAAGGTCAACGGCGAGATCGTGCGCATCCAGCGGATACAGACGGCGGCGGCGGAAGCGCAACTGAAGGGCCTGATCCAAGAGCACTACCGCCGCACCCATTCCCCCAAAGCCGAGCGCATCCTGCAGAACTGGGAGCGCTACCTGCCTCTGTTTTGGCAGGTGATCCCTCCTTCGGAGGAGGGGAGTGAGCTGACGGATCCGGCGCGATCCCAGCCGGCGGCGGTGCAGTCGTAGGGGGTTGTGGGGCCTGTCGGTAACACTTCTTATCCCCCCGCCGGCCACAAGGGCTGGTAAACTGCGAGAGTATACTGGCCTTTTCATCCTGTAACCCCTATGAGTTCCACTTTGCGAGCTGCCCAAACCCAGGCGCGAGTGCCCACCGAGACCATCCTGACGCCGCGCTTCTACACTACCGACTTCGAGGCCATCGGCAAGATGGGGTTAGGCGATCGAGAGGCCGACTTCCGGGCCATCTTGGAGGAGTTTCGCGCCGACTACAACCGCCACCACTTCGTCCGCGGCGAGGAGTTCAACCAAGATTGGGAAAGCCGGCTCGATCCGGAGGCGCGGCGGCTGTTTGTGGAGTTTTTGGAGCGCTCCTGCACGGCGGAGTTCTCCGGCTTCCTCCTCTACAAGGAGCTATCCCGCAGGCTGAAGGAGACCAACCCGGTCTTGGCTGAGTGCTTTGCCCTGATGAGCCGCGATGAAGCTCGCCATGCCGGCTTCCTCAACCGCGCCATGGGCGATTTCAACATGGCCTTTGATCTAGGCTTTTTAACCAAGCACAAGTCCTACACCTATTTCGCGCCCCGCTTTATCTTCTACGCCACTTATCTTTCCGAGAAGATTGGCTACTGGCGCTACATCCTCATCTACCGCCACCTAGAGGCCCATCCTGAAAACCGCATCTACCCCATCTTCAATTTCTTCAAGAACTGGTGCCAGGACGAGAACCGCCACGGCGATTTCTTTGCCCTCATGCTCCTGAGCCAGCCGCGGCTGCTCGAGGGGTGGGTGGCGGAGCTGTGGTGTCGCTTCTTCCTGCTGTCGGTGTTTGCCACCATGTACCTCAACGACGTGGGCGAGCGCCCAGGTTTCTACCGCCTCCTGGGCCTGGATCCGCACACCTACGACATGGAGGTGATCTACAAGACCAACCGCGAGGCGGCCAAGGTCTTCCCGGTGGTGCTGGATGTGGAGAACCCCGAGTTTGTGCGCCGGCTGCAGAAGTGCGTGGCCAACAACGCCAAGTTGAGGGAGATTGCCCGCGGAGCTGGGCCCTTCAAGAGCCTGCGCAAGCTGCCTCTTTACCTCAACAACGCCTACCAGTTCCTGCGGCTGTTCCTGCTCAAACCGCGCAAAGCTGGCTTTTACTTGTGGGAGCAGCCGGAGCCTCGGTTTGAAGGAACGGCTGTTTCCGCTTGAGCCGTTTTGACTCCAGCTCCCTATTGGTAAGCCTCGTGGGTTAGCCATGAACATCGCCGCCGAGATTACGCCCCTCTTTTTGTTGGGAACGCTGGCGTTTTTGGGTTGGGGCTTCTGGCGAGCCCGCCGGCGGGGATCCCTGGCCGTCTGGGTGTGGTTACAGGGATCCCTGCTCCTTTTGCCGTGGGTGGTCTTTCTGGGGCTGCTGTTGCTGGGGATCTACCTCAACTTCGCCGGCTTCCTGCTGCTGTTGCTGGTGTTCACGGGGCTCTACATTGCCGTGGGGCGCAAAACCCGTCAGTTGGCCCAGCAGGAGCTGCAGGCGCGGCGGCAGCAGTTGGCCCAGATGGAGGAGCGGCAGGAAATCCCCTCGGAAGGGGCTGGGGAGACGCCTGCCGAGCAGCCTTTGGTCTTGCGGGGCATCTCTGCGGAAGATTTGCAGGCCATTCAGTCCATCTTCAGCCTGGACACCTTTTTTGTGACTGAGACCATCCCCTATGGGGAGGGGGCGATCTTCAAGGGCAACCTACGGCGGGAGGCGGAGGGGGTGGTGCCGCTGCTGCAGGAAAGGCTAAGGGAGCGGCTGGGCAGCCGCTACCAACTGTTTTTGGTGGAAGATGCCTCAGAAAAGCCGGCGGTGGTGGTCTTGCCAGATGAGATTGTTAACTACCGCACCTCGAGGGGAGCCCAGATTCTGGCAGCAGGCCTAATGCTGGCTAGCTTTCTGGCCACTTTGGAGGTGGGGGCCAACCTGTTCGGCTTCCGGCTGTTGGAGGCGCCGGGGCGTTGGGTGGAGGCCCTGCCCGTGGCGGCGGGGATCTTCGCCATTTTGCTGGTGCACGAGACGGGCCACCGCTGGATGGCCGTCAAGTACGGCGTCCGCCTCAGCCCGGCTTTTGTTATCCCCAGCTTGGGGATCGGCACGCTGGGATCCCTAAACCGCATCCAGTCGCCGGTGCCCAACCGCAAGGCCCTGTTCGACATCGCCTTTGCCGGCCCGGCGGCGGGCGGCCTCCTTTCCTTGGTGGTGCTGCTGGTCGGCCTAAGGCTGTCTGGCTCCGGGGGGCTGTACGTGCCCACGGAGATCTTTCGCAGCTCCATCCTGGTGGGCACGCTGGCGCGGCTGGTGCTGGGATCCCAGTTGCAGGCGGAGCTGGTGCCCATTCACCCCTTCGTGGCGGTGGGCTGGATTGGCCTGGCCATCACCGCCTTGAGCTTGCTGCCGGCGGGGCAGTTGGACGGGGGTCGCATTGTGCAGGCGGTGTACGGGCGGAAGACGGCGGCCCGCGCCACGGTGATTACCCTGATTGCCCTGGCGGTGGCGGCCATCAGCAACGTCTTGGCCCTCTACTGGGCGCTGCTGATTCTCTTTATTGCCCGCGAGCCGGAGCGTCCCCCGCAGGATGAGATTACCGAGACCGACGGCCAACGGGATGCCTTGGCGTTGCTGGCCCTCTTTTTGATGGTGATGACCCTGCTGCCGATTGCCCCGGCCTTGGCAGGCTTTTTGAATTTTCCCAACGGCTAAAGATGTCGCCGCCGGGAAAGGGCTTTGGCCCCAGCCGAGAGAACCAGGAACAGCACCTGCAGCGCCTGCTGGTTCAGGCTGTCCACCATCACCAGGCGGGGCAACTGCCGGAGGCCATCTCCCTCTACCAACAGGTGTTGCAAGCCCAGCCCGCCCACCCGGAGGCGCTGCACCTCTTGGGGATCTGCCGGCAGCAGCAGGGATCCCTGGAAGAAGCCATTGCCCTGATGCAGCAGGCCTTGGCCCAGCAGCCGTGGTTTCCCGACGCCCACTACAATCTGGCAATTGTCCTCAAGCAGGTAGGCTGCCTGGAGGAGGCAAAAGCTCACCTCCAACAGGCTCTGGAGCAGGGGGGGCCGGATCCGGAAGTTCTGTACCAGTTGGGGCTGGTGCTGCGGCAACAGGGGGAGTTGGAGGCGGCCCTGGTACCCCTGAAGCAGGCTCTGGAGTTGCAGCCGGACTTTGCCGATGCCGCCTACACGCTGGCCATCCTGCTGCGCGATTGTGGCCGGGAGGCGGAAGCAGCGGAGCTGTTCTACCGCCTCTGGCAGGCCGATCCCGCCGATTTGGCCGCGGCCCTGGGCTGGTGCGTCAGCCAGTTGCCTTTGCTCTACGACACCCCTGAGCAAATTGCAAGCGCCCGCCAGCGCTACCGCCAAGCGCTGGAACAGGTCAAGGCCCGCTGGGCCCAACTGCCGCGGGATCCCGCTGCTTTAGAGCGCGCTGCCGCCGGCGTCGGCTCCGTCCAACCCTTCTTTCTGCCCTACCAGGGCCAGAACGACCGCGAGCTGCAGCACCTGTACGGATCCCTGGTGGGGGAGGTGATGGCGGCCCGCTACCCCCAGCCCCCTGTTGTCCTGCGGCGAGGTCCTGGCCGGCTGCGGGTGGGCATCGTCTCCGGCCTGTTCCGGGATCATTCGGTGTGGAAGATCTTGACCGGCGGCTGGGTAGAAGCTCTGGATCGCTCCCAAGTGGCCCTCTACGGCTTCCACACCTCGGCCGTCCAAGACGAGATCACGCGCTCCCTGCCCCCTCGTTTTGAGCAGTTTGTGGCCGGATCCCGCAGCCTGGCGGAGTGGCAGGCAACCCTTCGGGAGGCGCAACTGGACGTGCTCCTCTACCCGGAGGTGGGCATCGACCCGGTCTGTGCCCAGTTGGCCGCCCTGCGTTTGGCCCCTGTGCAGGCCATGGCCTGGGGACATCCGCAAACCTCTGGCCTGCCAACAATGGATGTTTTCCTCAGCAGCGAGCTGATGGAGCCGCCGGACGGGGCCGGCCACTACACCGAGCAGCTCCTGCCCCTGCCCGGCATCGGCACCTACTACATCCCTCTGGACATTGACCCCGCCCCTGTGGACTGGCTAGCCTGGGGGGTGGATCCCGACAGGGTGCTCTACCTCTGCGCCCAATCTCTGTTCAAGTACTTGCCGCAGTACGACGAGGTGTTCCCCCGCATTGCTCGGGAAGTGGGGCGGTGTCAATTCCTGTTTTTGCGAGGCCGCCTCTCCCAAGGGATCCGCCAGCGCTTTTGGCAACGGCTGCAGCGGGCCTTTCAAGCCTACGGCCTGGCCGCTGAAGACCATGTGCTGCTGTTGCCGGAGCTCTCGCCTGCCCAATATGCCGCCTACAACGCCCTGGGGGATGTTTACCTGGATAGCATCGGCTGGTCCGGCGGCAACACCACCCTGGAAGCCCTGCCCCATGGCCTGCCCATCGTCACGCTGCCGGGATCCCTGATGCGGGGCCGCCACACCTACGCCATCCTGCGGCAGATGGGGATCTACGAGACCATCGCCTCTAGCGTAGAGGAGTACATCCAGATTGCCGTGCGGCTGGGCCTGGATGACCGCTGGCGTGAGGAAATAGGGCAGCGGGTAAAAGCCCGCCAAGAGCGCCTCTACCGGGATCCCGCTCCCATCCGCGCCCTAGAAGCGTGGCTGCAAAGTCTGAAGACCTGAAGGTTAGTTTGGGTGGCCTAGTCCGGCCCGATAGCTCTGGCGCTAACTTGGCTGGGGAAGCCCTTCTCCAGCGGGATCCTGACCTTCCAAGCGGCAGAACAATTGCCGCATCAGCAGCTCCCGTTGGCCCAAAGAGAGATGGGGGGCAAGGGCGCTGGGAAAGTGGGGCATGGCCAGGGTGACGCGATCCAGCAAGTCAGCGCGGCGGTGCTTTTGCTGGATGGCCCAGGCCCGCTGCACCAGCTCAGCAGCCGTCTCCTGTTCTAGCCCTGCCTGTTGGGCCAGCCAAGCTGTCAACTGCTCCAAATCGGGGTCGAAGCGCAGCCGGTACATATAGACCAGCATGCCGATCCCCAGCACCAGGCCTACGGCGCTGGCCACGTAGGCGGCCTTGATGGAAGTTCCCGGCAGATAGGCCACCGCCGAGACGCGCAAAATTTCGTAAGGGATGCGGATCAAGCTATAGCCGACCACATAGGTCCAGACCCAGGTGCCATCTTTGAGCTTGGGGAAGCGCCAGAACATCCCCATCAAGAGAGCAAACAGAAGCAGGTTGAGCAGGCTTTCGTAGAAAAAGATGGGGTGGAAAAACTCAAACTGGCTGTAGTCAGGCTCGCGGGCTTGGGGGGGGATATATACCCGCAAGGGCCAACTGCTGTCTGGGGGAATGGGGGCTCCATAGGCCTCAGAGTTGAAAAAATTGCCCCAGCGCCCAATGGCCTGGCCCAAGATTAGCCCCGGCGTGATCACATCGGCGTACTTCCAGCCGTTGATCCCGGTGGCGCGGCAGTAAAGGTAGAGGGCAAGTGCACCAGCCAAGATCCCACCGTGGATGATGATGCCTCCCCGCCAGATGGCAAAGGCCAGGAGGGGGTTGTCTTGGAACTCTGACCAGTGGGTGAGGACGTAGTAGAGGCGGGCGCCCAGAAATCCCGATACCACTAGCCACAGGGCCAGGATCTCGACCCGTTCGCTGGCCTCGCCTGGCTCCTTCTCCAGGTGGCGGGCCTCCGCCAAGGCTTTGGTCAAGAGCAGCCCCAGCAACACGGCAATGGCCATCAGCAGGCCGTACCAGCGCAGCCCCAGCCCACCTACGAGAGGGGTTTCGGGGGGAAAGCGGAAGACAAATTCTCCCGGTGAGCTGAAGGTAAGGCCCAGCAGCCCTGCACTCCCTAGATTCATCGACAACACCCTCTGCACCCCAAAATCCCCCCATTCATTTCCAGCAGTCGGCTTCCATCAACCTCACCTGCTAGCAGGACGAAATCCTCTCCGGGTTCTTTTCTCCAGTTTTGAGCAGCCGTTCCCGCGCCTCGATAGGGATCCATTCTCCCCAATCTTGCCGCAGCAGCGATCCCCCCAGGCTGCCCAGGCCATTCTTCTGGGGGATGTCGGCCTCCTATTCGCGCAACACGTAGCCTACCCCGCGCACCGTCTGGATCAGGCGCTTCTCCCCTGGGCCTTCGATCTTAAGACGCAAGTAGCGAATATAGACCTCGATGATGTTGGAATCGCCTGTAAAGTCATAGCCCCACACATGCTCCAAAATTTGTTGGCGTGTGAGCACCTGGCGGGGGTGTTCCATCAGGTAGCGCAACAAGTCGTATTCCTTGGCCGTCAGCTCCACCTGTCGCTCTCCCCGGCTTGCCTGGCGTGTCACCGGATCCAGCGTCAGATCCATAAACACCAACCGGCTGTCGCCAGATCCCTTGGGGGGCTGCAGATAGATCCGTATCCGCGCCAGCAACTCCTGAAGGCTAAAGGGTTTGACCACATAGTCATCTGCCCCAGCATCCAGACCTGCCACCCGATCTGCCACCTCGTCGCTGGCAGTCATCAGCACCACGGGCACGCGGTTGCCCGTCAAGCGCAACTGCCGACAAACTTCCAACCCCGAGATCCCGGGCAACATCCAGTCCAGCAGCACCAAATCGGGGTTCTGGTCGCGGGCTGCCGCCAAGGCCACCGTGCCATCGCCGACCACACTCACCCGATATCCCCTATAGGCCAGCTCGGTTTCCAGGAAACGGGCCAGTTTGGCCTCATCTTCGATCACCAGAATGTGGGCTGAGGAGGATTCCGGTTCTGGCATATTCTCTCCTCAAAAGAAAAGGCAGGAAACTTGCTCACTGCTCACCAGCATACCCTAGCCGTGGGAACTGGCGGTACTAATCAATCCATCCTGCTTCCGAAGTTGGTTTGCTAGGTGTTGCTACTGTGCCCTTTAATTCTTTAACAGGCCGTACCTGAGTTCCTATAAGGGTTTTGGCCTGTCTAAATGACTAAAGATACTCCCCTACTTAGACCTGGAAAGCGTCCAGAGAGATTGCTGCCTTGCCTCGAAAAGTAGGTATATTTGACACTCCCACCGCCTAAAGGCGGGGGATTCTTACGCAGTCCACAAAAGAAC
>NZ_JANSHP010000038.1:0-693 GCF_047502605.1 Synechococcus sp. RC10A2 | reverse complement strand
GCATCGCGAGCTTGGAGACGAATGCGCAGGCGATCGCGACCCACAAAAGAAGCATCGAAGTTCAAGCGTACCCGATAGGGAAGAGTCATGTTGGCTTGGTTTTGCTCTGCTACTACCTCCCCATCAACAACTCTGTCTTCCGTGAGAGCGCTGCCTACAACAGCGGCGATGACTTGGGCATTCAACTTGGTAACCGGGTTGAAGACCTTCCCTTTCAAGTCAGTAACATCGGCTTCCAGGGCATCCACCCGCCCGCGCAGGGCTGCCAGCTCAGCAGCAAATTCCTCTTGCAAGCGCTGCAGAGTGGCCAAGTCTTCCTTGGAGACTTTGTCGGCCAAACCGGCTGCAATCAACTCATTGATGCGATCCAAGCAGGCGTTCATACCGGCGGCAAACTCAAAGCGAGTCATAGCCCGGTTGCCGCGGAAGGTGCGGTCAGGGTAGCCGGCAATACAACCGTAGCGCTCCACCAAGGATTGCAGGGCTTGGAAGGCCCAGTCGGTGGGCTGCACATCCGAAAGCTCAGAGATGGAGGTGACCGGCCCGGTAGCTTGGGCATAAGCCACTCCAGGGGTCAGGATCGCTGCTGCACCCAGAGTGCCGGCCAGCAGCGTTTTCCAGTAGTTCGCGTGTTTCACGGGCATGTTTCTCTCCTTGTTCTTTTCCTCACACCTTTTTGGCTGTAGGGATGTC
>NZ_JANSHP010000037.1:0-699 GCF_047502605.1 Synechococcus sp. RC10A2 | reverse complement strand
TTGCGGAAGGCCTTCCGCACCTCGGCCTCCTCCTCCTCGCGGAGATGGTAACGCGTCAGGTGCGGGGGGGCGTTGTGGTTGGCGCTGATCACCACCCGACTCCACTCCGGGGGCAGGAGCTGGTCTAAGGCCTCCTTGTAGAAGGCGCACCCCTCCCGGTCTGGGGCTACTAGGAAAGCCTTGTAGCCCATGGGCAGAATGCGCTCTTTAAAGTGCTTGGCCACAAAGGCGGCTATCTTCCGCACCCGCTCGGGGCTTTTCAGCATGTTTTTTAGGGTGACTGCCCGGTCCAGAATGCGGTTCAACTCCTCTATGTCCGAAACGCCTTCGGCCTCCGCCACTTGCCAGAACTCCTGCTCCATGGTCTCCCGGTCCACCTGGAGATCGTTAGGGGCCATCTCGTAGTGGAGGGGGACCGTGGTCCCGTCTTTGATGCTGTCCCGGATGCTGTACTTGTCCAGGTAGCCCTTGGGGTCCTCGGAGCCGAAGACCTTAAAAGTGCCCTTTCCGTGAGCGGTCTTGTCTATGGGCGTCCCGGTAAAGCCGATAAAGGTCGCGTTAGGCAGGGCCCCCATGAGGTAGTTGCCCAAGTCCCCGCCCGTGGTACGGTGGGCCTCATCCACCAGGACAAAGATGTTCTTCCGGGTAGTGTCGCGTATTTTGTGGGTTAAGCATGGAGGGCGGAATGGACCGAGAGGA
>NZ_JANSHP010000036.1:0-14772 GCF_047502605.1 Synechococcus sp. RC10A2 | reverse complement strand
TTTCTCTCCTTCCTCTTGAATACCTGTACCCTATTTTAAATTAAAAGGCTGTACCAGTCCGTTGAAGCAGCAACTCCGAGAAGTGATTCTCGGAAGCTCCCGTCTACAGCCCGTCAGGGCTTAGCGGGAGAGGATGTCACGAGTTTGGAACCACGATAAGGCTCAATTAAGGCTAGGTTGAGATAGAGAATTCACCTTCAAAAAGCAGACATGACGGATCCCAAGTCGGCCTCTTTCCCCAACCAAAAGGCTTCTCCAACCACCTCCCAGTCCTCTCCGCCCCTTTGGCTAAGCCTAGCGCTGGGGATCACCACCGCTCCTGTTTTGTTGGGGCTGGTCTTGGCGGATCGCGCCGCCAAGTGGCTGCGATCCCTGAGCTGGGAGGATCCAGGCTGGTGGTTGGGGGAACGGCTGCCCAACCTAGATAGCGCTGCTCTCTGCGCCCAGCAGCAAGAGCGCAAAGATTCTGGGCCAGCGGAGAATCCCTAGCTCCTCGTCGCTTTCGTATCATAGGTAGAGCAAGCCGGTAGCAGGAGTGAGCATCCTTTGCGAAGATCGGTCAGGCCAGCGCAAGAGTTCACCTCCCCATTCTTGGGAGCGCTGTTTTGGCTGGGTGCGTTTTTCTTCACAGCCGTGTTGAGCGCCTGTTTGGGCTACCTCTTCGGCCAGCGCGCCCTGTCGGGGGTCTCCTCTCCCGTCACCACAGCCGGCAATGCTTCCTCCTCCCGTGGCGTTCGCGATCCCCGCACCGTGCCCCTCTTGAACGAGGCCGCGGTGATTGCAGCAGCGGAAGCGAGCCTGCGCCCACCCCCCACCCCCGCCCCTCTCTCCACTCCTACATCCGTTCCCGTGGCTAGACCTACCCCGACGCCCACCCCCCGCTTGTCTCCTGAGTTGGCGGCAGCCCCATCCCCCACCCCGCGGCCTGCTTCTCCCTCTCCCCAACCGCCGCGCCCCTCGCCGCCACCGGTGTTTACACCACCTCCCCCACCTCGGCAAGTGGCTGCCGGCGGGCAGGTTGCCATGCAGGTGCTCTCGGTTCGCCGCGAGGGAGGGCAGGTGGTTTTGAACGTGGCGATGCAGAACAATTCGGCGGAGACGGTGCGTTTTCTCTACAGCTTCCTGAACGTTACCGACGACACCGGACGGTCGATCAACGCCCTCACCCAAGGCCTGCCTGGGGAGCTGCCTCCCAACAGCCAAGTCTTCCAGGGAACTGTTCGCATCCCCGCCTCCAGCTTGGCCGGATCCCGGTCTTTGTCCTTGAGCCTGGCCGATTATCCCAGCCGCCGCCACCGAGTCGGGGTGAGCGGGATCCCAGTGCCGCAGTAGTCCCGTCTGGTGACTGCGGCCACGACTGATGCAAAGCGGAGTTGAGAAGCGGTGCCCAGCCCAACCTTTGAGCGCCCTGAGCAGATTCGGGAGCTATTCGACCGCATTGCCCCCCACTACGATGCCCTCAACCAAACCCTGAGCCTGGGCCTGCATCAGGTTTGGAAGCGCATGGCTGTGCGCTGGTCGGGCGCCGGCCCTGGCGGGCAGGTGTTGGATCTCTGCTGCGGCACCGGCGACCTGGCGCTGCAACTGGCCCGGCGGGTGGGACGAAGCGGACAGGTGGTCGGCCTGGATTTCTCCCCGGCCATGCTGGAGATTGCTCGGCGGCGCTCCCGTCTTTTCCCCGGCTACTCCCTAGAGTGGGTATTGGGAGATGCTTTGGCCTTGCCTTTTCCCAACGCCAGCTTTGATGCCGTTACAATGGGCTACGGTCTGCGCAACGTAACCGATATCCCTCAAGCGTTGCGGGAGATTTACCGGGTGCTCAAGCCCGGCTGTCGCGCCGCTCTCTTGGACTTTCATCGCCCCACAGGGATCCCTTTCCTTGCGGACTTCCAGCGCTGGTACCTGAACACCCAGGTCGTCGCCCGGGCGCAAGCTCTGGGATTGGCATCTGAATATGCCTACATCGATCCCAGTTTGGATGGTTTCCCATCTGGCCAAGAGCAGCAGCAAATGGCCTTGCAGGTAGGGTTTTCTGTTGCCAAGTTTTATCCCCTAGCCGGTGGCATGATGGGGGTGCTGGTGATTGGAAGATGATCCAAACGGCTTGTCCCCTTGCTCCTTAAAGAGGCAGCTTAGGATGCGGTTCCCCAGAAGGTGCAGCGGACTTCGCCAAGACGGTTTTGGCAGCTAGGGAGCAACGTAGCGATCTTGGGAGAGGCGCTCGTTACCGCGATAGACGCTTACCTGCAAATGCTGGGGATCCAGTCGCCGCTGCTCTACGCGGATGGGTGGAATGGCTGGAGCAGGGTGGGATCCCCGTCCCAGCACCGACACGATTAGAGTTTGGCCGCGGATCTGAAAGCGCAGGCGTACTGGCCAAGGGAAAGGATTGCGCAACCTGAGATCGGCCAAGCCGTACCAAACCGTGGCATCTAGCCCTGGCGGCACCGACTCCACCTGCCGGTAATGGGGGTGCCTTTCCACCACTTCCAGCCCCGCCAGCAGAGCCGCATTGTAAAGGCTGGAGGAGACTTGACAGATCCCGCCGCCAACCGAATCCAGGGTTTCGGCCACCATGAATACCGGCGCAGGCAGATAGCCCCGCTCCAGGGTGCGCGGCCCCACCACCTGGTTGAAAGAAAAAACCGCCCCCGGCTGAATGTAAACCCCATCCAGGCTTTGGACTGCTTGGCGGATGTTGTGGAGCTGTGGGAGAGTGCGCTCCTGTAAGGAAGTGGTGTATTGGCTCAGGGTGGTTGGGGTGGGATCCATCCACCACAAAGCCAGCAGGGCCAGGGCCAACCCCACCGATAAGGCCAATCCCCGCAGCGCTAGCTTTCCCCTCACTTCTCCTAGAACACCCTGGCTTTGAGAAGAACCTTGCCCTGGGGTTTGCGAGGGACGGCAGCGGCTTGGGCCGTAACCAGCACCTCTTGGGGGCGAGCGTCCTCTGGCAGCGGGCGCGGCGGACGTAAGGCGACAAGCGCGGATCCCTGGGCATCCACTTGAAAGTTGCCGCAGTGGAGGGTCTCGCCGTCCTCCAGCTTGAGCCAGAGATGGTAACGCTCCCCAGGGGCCGGTTGGGGCAGATCCCTCGCCGCCAAGACCACCTCCTGCCACTCTCCTGGGCGATAGAGGAGGTTAGCCGCTGCCGCCTCTCCCTGCAAATTGACCAGGCGGGATCCCGGCTGTTGCAGCAAATGGGCCAGCGCCTGCACCGATTCTAGGCGGGCCAGTTGGAGCGCCTGCCGCAGTCGCCAGTTGTCGAAAACCAGCAGGGCCAAAACCACTGCCGCCAACCCCCCCAGCCAGCGCCACTCAGCGGTGAGGCGACCGAACCCCAGAGAGGACAGGGCCGGCTGAAGAGGTGTCGGCACCTGCTCAATGCCCGCCTCTGCCATCACCTTGCCCCGCAAGCTGGCCGGCGGGATCACCCCCGGCAAGCCGTAGGGCAACAGGTGCAGGGTTTCTTGCAAAGCCTGCAATTCCGCCAGCAACCGTGGGTCTTGGGTTAGGCGTGCCTCTAGGGCGCTTGCCTGCTCAGGAGATAAATCCCCCAGCAGATAGCCGGCCAGTTCTTCCTGTTCTTCCGATGCAAGGGGCAAATGGGATGCAAACATGGCCAGGCCGACAACAGAACCTAACTCCAAACCTCAAGGAGCGCGCGCAGGGATCCCCGCAACTTGCAGAGGGCTTGGCGAGCGCGGGCTTTAACGGTTGCCGGCGGGATCCCCAGGTGTCGGGCAACGTCCGCCTGGCTCAGCCCCTGGTAGTAGATCAACTCTAGAACCTGCCGTTGGCTTTCCGGCAGTTGGCCGAGGGCCTCTTGTACGGCTTGCCGTCGCTCCTCGAGGGAGAGCTGCTCAAAGGGGGCCGGCGCCCTGTTCTCGGCGGCGAGCAGAGATTGCCAGTGCTTCAAAAGACGTTGAGAGCTGTCTTGGGAACGCAGACGGTCGATGGCACGCGAACGGGTCAACAGACAGAGAAAACTGCTCACCGATCCCCGCTGCGGATCATAGCTGGCTTTGCGCCACAGTTCGACAAACACCGCCTGAGTCAGATCTTCCGCCTCGGCCACATGGCCCAGGATCTGGAGGGCCAGCCCATAGACCAAGCCGGCATAGCGGTCGTAAAGCACCCCCAGCGCTGCCCCTTGCCTCTCTCGGATAGCCTCCATCAGTTCCCCATCGCTGCGAGAAGGCCAATCCCTTAGCGGAGGTTGCTCACCCATGTTGCGTCAGGCCCACTCTATAAAGCTACGGTCTTTCCAAGCGGCACCGAATAGCAGGAGGCTGGAATCGTCTCGCCTGGAGAAGTACTTGGCTTCTCGTCCATGCTATAGCTCTTCGTAAAATGGCAGGGGCAGACCGTTGTTCCGTCTTGCGAGGGGGGCTGTCTCCAGCGACTTGAAAAAGGCTCTGGCTCTCTTTAGCCGCGGCGGGCCGCCCACTCCAGCCCCCACAGGGCCGTGTTCACCAGCAAGGCCAAGGATCCCACGGCCAAAGATCCGGCCCAGATCTTGTCGTAGCGACCGGCCTGGGCAATGCCCTCAAAAAGCAGGGTGCCCAGCCCTCCCGCCCCAAACTTAGCCCCCACCGTGGCGATGGCAATGGCCACAATTGCCGCCAGCCGCAAGCCGGCCAGGGCAACCGGCAGCATGAGGGGCACCTGCACCTGCCACCACCGCTGCCAGAAGTTCATCCCCAAGCCCTTGGCCGCCTCCAGAATGGCAGGCTCCACCGAGCGCAGGCCCACGTAAAAATGGCGCACCAAGATCACCTGCGTGTAGAGCACCATCGCCACCACCACCGAGCGGGCATTGAGGCCAAAGTAGGGAACCAACAAGATGATTAGGGCCAGGCTGGGCACTGTGTACAGGATGCTGAGGATCCCCATCACCGGCAGGGCCAGCCAGCGCACCTGGTGCACCAGCAAAGCCAACGGCAGCGCCAGCACCAGGGCAATCCCCAAGGCTGTTGCCACCATCGCCAGGTGCTCTTGGGTAAGCTGCCACACCAGGCCGGGGTTGCTGAGAAGATAGCTCATGCGGATCCCCCCTCCAGCATGGCCAGATGGCGGATGTGATCCAGGGTAACGATGCCAATGGCCCGCCCGTCTTCCCACACTGTGAGAGCTGCTGCCCCCGTGCGCAACAGCAGCGACAAGGCCCGCCGCAGGGTTTCCTGGGGTTTCACCACCGCCCCCTCCTGGATCTGGTGGTTGTGCGGGATCCGCTCCATCGCCGTTTCCACCCGCAGCACGCTCAACTGACGCACCATGTCGTCTGCCCCCAGCAGCTCTCGGACAAAGGGGGTGGCCGGCTGGGTGAGCAGCCGCAAGGGAGTGTCGAACTGTACCACCCGCCCCTGCTGCATCACCAGGATGCGATCTGCCAGGCGCAGCGCCTCTTCCACGTCGTGGGAGACGAAGAGGATAGTCTTTTTTAGTTGCCGTTGCAGGTGTAGGATCTCGTCTTGCAGCTTGCCACGAGTGATGGCGTCGAGGGCACCAAAGGGCTCGTCCATCAGCAGCAGATCCGGATCCCCGGCCAGCGCCCGCGCCAGCCCCACCCGCTGCTGTTGGCCGCCCGAGAGTTGAGCCGGGTAGCGACGTCGGTATTCTTGGGGGGGCAGGTTGACCAAGCTGAGCAGCTCGTCCACCCGCTCGCGGATGCGCTCCCTTGGCCAGCCCAAAAGTCGCGGCACCACCGCCACATTCTGGGCCACCGTCATGTGGGGAAACAGCCCCACCTGCTGGATGACATACCCGATGCGCTGGCGCAGCGCCGTCACCGGAAAGCGGCGGATATCCTGCCCATCCAGGCGAATCTGTCCTTGGGTGGGCTCCAGCAGCCGGTTCACCATTTTTAGAAGGGTGGTTTTGCCGCAGCCGGAAGGGCCGAGGATGACCACCAACTGGCCCGAGGCCACGGAAAAACTGCACTCCTCCACGGCCGGACGGGAATTGTGGGGAAAGCGCAGCGATACCCGCTCGAACTCAAGAGTGCTCACGCCAGGGCCTCGTGCAACGGGCTACTCTTTCAAGATGCCGGCCTCCACCAAGAAGGCTCTCGCCACCTCTGCCGGCTCCCTGCGCTTGCCGCTTACCTCGTAGTTCAGCCGCTGCATCACCTCGTCCGTCAACAGGGGGGAAAGGGCGTTCAAAGCGGTGGCGATGCCGGGGTTGGCTTCCAGGGTATCTTTGCGCACTACCGGCGCCACCTGGTAAGGGGGGAAAAGCTGCTTGTCGTCCTTGAGCACCACCAGGTCAAAGGCGGCAATTTCCCCATCGGTGCCAAAGGCCACCGCCACATCCGCCTCCCCATTGACCAAGCCCTGGTAGCGCAGGCCGGGATCCACCGCCTTGTAGGCCTTGAGGCGAAAGTTGCCGTAGACTGCTTGCAGCCCCGGCAGGCCATCTTCGCGGGCCTGGAACTCCGGCGGCCCGATCATCACCAGCTCGCTCGCTCTGGCCACCATGTCTGAGATGGTAGCGATGCCCAACTCTGCCGCTCTGGCGCGGGTCATGGCCAGGGCCTGGGTGTTGTTCATGGGGGCCGGATCCAGCCAAATCAGTTGGAACTGACGCTCGTACTCGCGGGCCACCGTCGCGTATACCTGGGCCGGGTCGCTGCTGGTGGGCAGCTTGAGCACCGTCAGCAGACCGGTGCCGGTGTACTCCGGGTAGAGATCGATCTCGCCGCTCAACAGGCCGGCATGGGCCACCGGCGTTCCCCCCAAGTTGAGCTTGCGCTCCACCGCCAACCCCGCCGCCTCCAGGGCCAAGGCGTACATTTCCCCCAAGATAAACTGCTCGGTGAAGTCCTTAGAGCCAACGACAATCGGCTTGCCAAAGCCCGCTTGAGGGGCGAGAACAAGGGCTGCCAGCCCCGACAGGGCCAGCAGAGCCAGGCGACGGGTGGTTTTCAGCATAGGCAAGGTGAGAAGGGATCCCCAACTCAAGACAAGCGGCCCCGCCGAGAGCGTTCCGGCCTGGGCCAGGAAGTTTCGACTGTTAGGCCACCATTAAACCATTAATTTCCCTGAGCTGGAACTGCCAACCCTCACCCCCAGCAATATCCCCTTAGCTTCTGCCGGAGGCCGGGAAGGAGCCGGTAACGGCCCGGATCTTCTGCCGCCGCCCAGCTCGCTCGATCTCCAGCTCCAGGGTGCTGCCCACCTCGGTGCGCTCTACCTCTTGTTGTACTTGGTCGGCGGTGGTGACGGCGCGACCATTGATGGCGAGAATGATGTCTCCGGCGCGCAGGCCCGCCCGCTCTGCCGGGGATCCCTGGATCACCTCGCCGATGAGCACCCCCTGATCCACCGTCACGAAGATGCGGCTGTTGGGATCCTGGTTGAGGCGCTCCTTCAGGTCGGGGGTGAGGGTGAGCATACGAATGCCCAGGTAGGGGTGATCCACCTTGCCGCGGGCGATCAACTGGTTGGCCACCCGCTGGGCCGTCTCGATGGGAATGGCAAAGCCCAGCCCCTGCGCCCCTTGGATGATGGCCGTGTTGACCCCGATCACCTCCCCTTGGGCGTTGAGCAGGGGGCCGCCGGAGTTGCCGGGGTTGATGGCCGCATCCGTCTGGATAAAGGACACCCGCTTGTCGGGCACGCGGATCTCGCCGCTGGAGCGGCCCAAAGCGCTGATGATCCCGGCGGTTACGGTGTTGTCCAGCCCCAGCGGGTTGCCGATGGCGATGGCCCACTGGCCCGGCTCGAGGAGCTCGGAGCGACCCAGCTTCACCGTCGGCAGGTTCTGGGCCTCGATCTTCACCACGGCGATATCCGTCACCGGATCGGTGCCGATTACCTTGCCGTCAAAGCTGCGGGTATCCTTGAGCGTCACCGTCACCTTGTCGGATCCCTCGACCACGTGGGCATTGGTGATGATCTGGCCATCCGGGCTGATGATGAAGCCGGAGCCGGTGCCCTGCTGTCGTCGCTGCCGCGGAATGGGGGGGATCACCTGGCCAAAGAAGTCCCGGAAAAAGGGATCGCTGAAAAACTCCTCTGGGAAGGCGCCCGGGACGCTCACCGTCCGCTCGGAATCGATGCGCACCACCGCCGGCCCCACCCTTTGCGCCACCTCGGCAATAAAATTCAGGTTCAGTTGGGGCGGGGTTGCCGTCGTTTGGGCAGATACCCCCTTGCCTCCCACCAGAGCCGCTCCCAGCCCAATGCCCAAGAGCACCAGCAGCACCGGCGAGAGAAGAGACTTGAGAACGGCAAAAGGCTTAAAAAGAGAACGAACTCCGTCCTGCTGAGGCGAACGGGCAGGTTGAGCAGAAGCTTCTGAACGGGGAGAAGGCTGGCCCGGCATGGATGTGCTGCGCTGCATAGCTACAGAAGAATAGGGGTTGGAATCGGAAGAATACCTTGGCCCTCACACGAGGGGCGAAACCTAGGGCATGACAGACTCCCGCCACTCAACCTTGTTGAGTAAACACAACTTGGCTAGAGGACGAACTTCTCGCTTCGTCGGGGAGCCATTGCAAGAACCCTCTGCGTTCGGCTGTGCCGTGCCTTAGGCATGCAGACACGGAATGCCCTACCGCGTAGTTGTATTAGATTCCGGCAACGCCGTTTTATACAACCAGCTCTGTTTTATCTCTGTTTTGTCATTTTATCATTACCAGCCTGCGACTGGCGCGGGGGTATCTACCCCCCGAACCCCCACGAGCTAATCTAGCATGGACACTAGGGAGCCCAAGACGGGCGGCGATGGCGCTTTTCCGTACTTCTACCTGGGTTGAAGAGTAGCGGAATCTGCTCGCCTAGAGTAGCCCGTCCTACATCCAACTGGCTTTGATGGGGATAAAGGCCAGACGAGGCTTTTGTTCCCAGCTTTGGCCAGCTTACAGCTAACGTAGAAGTGGTAGATCGGGGGTAAGACCATGACCAACCCAGCCCGTCGTCTGTTGGCTCCTCTGCTCGGTGGGTTTCTCTGGCTACCGGCGGCCAGCCCGGTTTTGGCGCAAATGGGGCCCTTGCCACCACCGCCCCCCGGCGAGGGATGGCGCCCTGTGAATCCTCGTCCCCTCCCCCCTGGATCCCTGCAGCCAAGCCAGCCCTTTCAACTGCAAACCACCCTGCTGCTGCGCTCCGGGGATCTGATCCAGGCAGTTCATCGCTCCCCAGATGCCCTCTTGATTGCCCCTGGGGAAACCCGCGCCGTCAGCCTCAGCCTGGATACCCCTCTGCGGGACATCTACGGCAACATGGTCGTCCCGGCGGGAGCCATCCTAGAAGGCCAATTCCAACCGGTAAGCGGCGGCACCCAGTTTGTCTCGCGAGCTTTGATTTTCAACGGCCAATCCTATCCTCTCTACGCCCAAAGCCAGGTGATCCCGCTGCGCAAGGATCCCCGCCACACTTCTGCAGAGGCAGTTGTGCAGGATGCCCTGATCGGGGCGGCGGCAGGGGCGATCTTGGGCGGCCTGTTTGGCGACCGGGTGATCTCGACGGAGAAGGTGCTGGGCGGAGCGGCAGCGGGGGCTGTAATCGGCAATGTGACGGCGCCAGAGGTGGCGGTGATCGATCCCAACGCCAACTTGACCCTGACGGTCACTCAGGACTTTCAGCCCTATCTGCCCTAGCGACACCTGAAAAGCAAAACTTAACTCCCCAGCGCCGACCGCCATCCCTTGCCACACTGCCCATCCTCAAGCTGTTGACCACTCCGAAAAGCTGAGCAGGGGTTGGTCAATCTGCGGCTGCCTGGGGCTACTCCGGCCAGACCATCGGGGGCTGTTTTACGCTTAACCAACCTCCCCCTTGGCGGGAAGGGAGTGCTCCTTTCCTGGGAGACATTTTAAGAAGTGTGAAGATCTGAGATGGCAGACGGCAAGCATGTCGGAAAATAGCTTGCGGGTATGCTCGCCATACTCTTTAAAAAATTGACTTGAGGATGGATGTCCATGAGTGTTGTCACGAAATCGATTGTGAATGCGGATGCAGAGGCCCGCTACCTCAGCCCGGGGGAGCTGGATCGGATCAAGTCCTTTGTTACCTCCGGCGAGAAGCGGCTGCGCATCGCTCAAGTCTTGACCGAGTCTCGTGAGCGCATCGTCAAGCAAGCTGCCGATCAACTCTTCCAGAAGCGTCCTGACATCGTCTCCCCAGGTGGCAATGCTTACGGAGAGGAGATGACGGCAACTTGCCTGCGGGATATGGACTACTACCTGCGCCTCATCACCTATGGGATCGTTGCTGGCGATGTCACCCCGATCGAGGAGATCGGCTTGGTGGGGGTGCGGGAGATGTACAACTCTTTGGGCACGCCTATTCCGGCGGTGGCCGAGAGCATCCGCCAAATGAAGCAGGTGGCCATGGGTCTGTTGTCTCCTGAGGACGCGGCTGAGGCCGGCTACTACTTTGACTTTGTGGTGGGGGCAATGAGTTAATCCCTCATTGTTCTGACCGCGCAACTGTTTAACGTTCATTAGAGATTTAGGAAGCTCATCATGCAAGACGCAATTACCGCTGTGATCAATAGCTACGACGTCCAGGGCAAGTATCTCGACAGCTCGGCCATGGAGAAGTTAAAGGCTTTCTTCGCCACGGGCGAGCTGCGGGTGCGGGCAGCTGCTACCATCGCGGCCAACGCCTCCACCATTGTCAAAGATGCGGCGGCCAAGGCGTTGCTCTACTCCGATCTCACCCGTCCCGGTGGCAACATGTACACCACCCGTCGCTATGCTGCTTGCATCCGCGACATGGACTACTACCTGCGCTACGCCACCTACGCCATGCTGGCCGGGGATCCCTCCATCCTCGACGAGCGGGTGTTGAACGGGCTCAAGGAGACCTACAATTCGCTGGGGGTGCCGATTGGAGCCACCATTCAGGCCATCCAAGCCATGAAAGAAGTGACCGCCGCCCTGGTGGGGCCTGAAGCTGGCAAGGAAATGGGTGTGTACTTCGACTACATCTGCTCCGGCCTGAGCTAAGGTTCATTGTCTAGCGAGCATGACAGGCGATTTGCCGCAGGGATCTGGTGTGCTAACTGGGGTACGCGAGCTTTCTGAGGTGAGTCGCCTGTTTTGTTGGTCAAGCCAGTTCATTTTGCTGTCAGCAGGGATCCTTTATCATGCGCATGTTTAAGATCACGGCCTGTGTGCCCAGCCAAACCCGCATTCGCACCCAGCGGGAGCTGCAAAATACCTACTTCACGAAGCTGGTGCCCTACGACAACTGGTTTCGGGAGCAGCAGCGTATCCAAAAGTCGGGTGGCCGCATCCTGAAGGTGGAGCTGGTCGCCGGCAAGCCTGGGATAGACGTAGGACTGCTGTAGTTCCCCTGCCTGTTCGCTGTTTCTCCTCCGATCCTGAGAATACCCCCAGCCAGATCCGACATGCCCAGCCTCAGGAGGCTTGCCCTTGAAGTTGGGCTAGCGGATCTGATTTTTTAGGGGGGGTGAGGAGCTATGTTGTCTGACGTGCCAATCCGACCTGAGCCGATCATCGTTGCCCGCGACCTGAGCAAGGTTTACCCGGTAGCCATTAAGGAAGCGGGAGTGATCGGTACATTGCGCCACTTTTTTCGCCGTACCTATCACTACATCCCAGCGGTGCAATCGATGAGCTTCCAGATTCAGCCGGGGGAGGTGGTGGGTTTTTTGGGGCCGAACGGGGCAGGCAAGACCACTACCCTCAAAATGCTGGCGGGTCTCATCTATCCTTCCGGGGGCACGCTGCAGGTGGTCGGCCATGTGCCCTACCGGCGGGAGCGGGCTTTTCTGCAGCAGATTACCCTGGTGATGGGGCAGAAGCAACAGCTTATCTGGGATCTGCCAGCAATGGACTCCCTGCGGATTAACGCCGCCGTTTATGAGATCCCGGAAAAGGAGTTTCGGGAGCGGGTGGGGGAGTTGGCGGAGCTCCTCGACCTGCAGGGCAAGCTGAAGCAGCCGGTGCGCAAGCTTTCTCTGGGGGAGCGGATGAAGGCGGAACTGCTGGCGGCCCTGATCCACCGGCCGCAGATCTTGTTCTTGGATGAGCCGACCTTGGGGTTGGATGTCAACGCTCAGGCCGCCGTGCGGCAATTTCTGCGGGATTACAACCGCCGCTACGGGGCGACAGTCTTGTTGACCAGCCACTACATGGCCGACATTACGGCGCTCTGTGAACGGGTGCTGGTGATCAGCGCCGGGCAACTCATTTACGATGGCGGCCTCGAGGAGCTGCGGCAGCGCTTTGCCCCCTATCGCGAGGTGAAGCTGGAATTGGCCCGCCCCTGCCCCCTCGCCCAATTGCAAGTCTATGGAGAGCTGCGCAGCGAGGGGGATCCCGGCAGCGGCTGTGAGGTGCGGCTGTGGGTGCGGCGGGAACACCTCACCCAAACGGTTGCCCAGCTCCTGGCAGATCTGGAGGTGCTGGACTTGACGGTAACAGACCCGCCGATTGAGGAAGTAATCAGGCGGGTGTTTGCGGAAGGGATCCCTGCGGCCGGGTCCTAGAGGGGCGCTCCTGTCGGTAGCCCATCAGATCTTCTGGGTGGCGGCCTGCCGTTGCTCAGCCGTCGAGCGGGCTGCGTGCAGAGCGGCGTAAAGCTTATTGAGGGCGTTCATGTAGGCTTGGGCCGAGGCGACGATGATGTCCGTATTCGCGGCGTGGCCAGAGAAGACGCGATCCTCGTGGCGCAGGCGGATGGTGACTTCCCCCATGGCGTCGATGCCGGCGGTAACCGACTGGACGGAAAACTCGATCAACTTGTTGGGGATGTTGACGATGCGGTTGATGGCTTTGTACACCGCGTCCACCGGGCCTGTGCCCACGGCGGCGTCCACCCGCTCTTCGCCCTCAGGGGTGATCAGGCGCACCGTGGCCGTGGGGGTCTCGTGGTTGCCGCACACCACTTGCACGTGCTCCAGACGGTAGAGATCGGGCACGGGGCGGGTCTCATCGTTGACGATTGCCTCCAGATCCAGGTCGGTGATCTCCTTCTTCTTGTCTGCCAGCTCTTTGAAGCGCAGGAAGGCTTTGTTCAGATCCTGCTCTGAGAGCTCGAAGCCCAACTCCCGGAGGCGGGTACGGAAGGCGTTGCGGCCCGAGTGTTTGCCCAGCACCAGCGTGCTCGATTGCAGGCCGATGGTCTGAGCGTCCATAATCTCGTAGGTCTGGCGGTTCTTGAGCATGCCGTCCTGGTGGATGCCCGATTCGTGGGCAAAGGCGTTGGCACCAACAATGGCCTTGTTGGGCTGAACCAACATGCCGGTGAGGTTGGAGACTAGGCGGGAGGTGCGGTAGATCTCCTGGGTTTTGATGTGGGTGAGGGGTTTTTCCGAGTCGACCGGCAGGCCAAAGTAGGGGTTGAAGTAGCTGCGGCGCACATGCAGGGCCATCACCAACTCTTCCAGCGCCGCGTTGCCGGCCCGCTCGCCGATGCCGTTGATGGTCACTTCCACTTGCCGCGCCCCCTGCTTGATGGCCTCCAGAAAGTTGGCCACCGAGACCCCCAGGTCGTCGTGGCCGTGGACGGAGATGATGGCCTGCTTGATGTTGGGCACATTCTCGCGGATGCCCTTGATCAGTTGGCCGAATTCTTCCGGCATGCTGTAGCCGACGGTGTCGGGGATGTTGATGGTTTTGGCTCCCGCCCGAATGGCTGCCTCGATCACCTGGTAGAGAAACTCCGGATCGGAACGGGTGGCGTCCATCATGGAGAACTCCACATCGTCCACGAAGGACTTGGCGTAGGCCACCATCTCCTCGGCAATTTGCAGCACTTCGGCGCGGGTCTTGCGCAACTGGTACTTGAGGTGAATGTCGGAGGTGGAGATAAAGGTGTGGATGCGGGGCTTGGCGGCGGGCTTGAGGGCTTCGGCTGCCGCTTCGATGTCGGCCTTGAGGGCGCGGGCCAGGCTGCAAATCACAGGGCCATCGGGGGTGCCCACCTGTTCGGCCACCTTCTGCACCGCCTCGAAGTCCCCGGGGCTGGCATAGGCAAACCCAGCTTCAATGATATCGACCCCCAGCCGGGCCAGTTGCCGGGCGATGGCCAGCTTTTCTTCGGTGTTGAGGGTGGCGCCGGGGCACTGCTCCCCGTCGCGCAGGGTGGTGTCGAAAATGAGCACGTGATCCAGGGCTTGGCCATCAAATGTGGAAACCGCCGCAGCATCCATAATCTTTGTCGGACAACGAGACAGTGTTCTTTATTTTGACATCTTATTCTGGCACTGCTGGATAGGGTTTTGGATCGGGTTTGGAAGAGAGCTGGCGGGCTTCTGTCGGAGCGGCTGTAGGTCTTGCCATCTTTCTCTCAGGGGCAGAAGAGGTTGTGGGAAGGCGGATCCCGAAGGCGCAAGCGAGCAGGTGTTCGTATTCTTTCTCGTCCTTGAGCAGGCGTTCCCGGCGGCCTTCTGGGGTAGTTTCGATCCATTTAAAAACGGAGCCATTGGCGGAGGCGGTGAGGGTGATCCGTCCGCTGGGGGTGGCCAGGCTGCACAGGCGCAGGCGGGTCAACCTGGATGCCGGCGACGTTTGGTGGAAGCGG
Source organism: Synechococcus sp. RC10A2 (assembly GCF_047502605.1). Taxonomy (NCBI): domain Bacteria; kingdom Bacillati; phylum Cyanobacteriota; class Cyanophyceae; order Synechococcales; family Synechococcaceae; genus Synechococcus; species Synechococcus sp. RC10A2. The sequence continues at coordinate 271 of NZ_JANSHP010000036.1, read as the reverse complement.
CACATGGGCTCGAACTCCTGCAGTTGACGCGGGATCCGATCCAGCAGGAAGAGGGTTTTCCGGGTGCGATCCGGTCGTTCCTGTTGAACCCGCCAGTAGCGTGCGGGAGCTGCGGGCCAGGGGATGAGGCGGTAGCGCCCTTCCGCCTGGGCTTGGATGCCGGGATCCCCCAGCCGCAACGGCTCCCGAAAGGCATCTCCATAGCCCACATCCACCAGCCATCAGAACCTCCGGGGTACTCCCGCCACAGCGCAGCTTGGCGGGCTGGAGG
>NZ_JANSHP010000035.1:0-15011 GCF_047502605.1 Synechococcus sp. RC10A2 | reverse complement strand
TGATCTACACCTATTTGCCGCTCCTCTGGCGGGTTTTGCAAAAGATCTCGGACATCGTCCGGGAGGAGATGAACGCCATCGGCGCTCAGGAGTGTCTGCTGCCCCAGTTGCAGCCAGCCGAGATCTGGCGGGAGTCGGGCCGCTGGGACGTGTACACCCAAGCGGAAGGGATCATGTTCGCCCTCAAAGACCGACAGGGGCGCGAGCAGGCCCTGGGCCCTACCCACGAAGAGGTGATTACCCTGCTGGCCCGGGATCTCATTCGCTCCTATCGCCAGTTGCCGCAAATTCTCTATCAAATCCAGACCAAGTTCCGCGACGAGATTCGACCCCGCTTTGGCCTGCTGCGCGGGCGGGAATTCCTCATGAAAGACGCCTACTCCTTCCACGCCAACGAAGAGAGCCTGCGCCAGACCTACCAGGACATGTACCGGGCCTACGGCCGCATCCTGCGCCGCTGCGGGCTGGAGTTCCGCGTGGTGGAGGCCGACGCCGGCGCCATCGGGGGGCCATCGGCAGCCTCGCAGGAGTTTATGGTGTTGGCCTCTGCCGGAGAAGACGAGATCCTCTACACTCCTGATGGCTCCTATGCCGCCAATGTGGAGAAGGCCGTCTCCCTTCCGCCGCCAGCAGCAGACTCCCCCTACACCACCTTCCAGGTTCTGGACACGCCGGGAACGGAAACCATCGAGAAGCTGGCCAATTTCTTGAAGATCTCCCCCACTCTGATTGTCAAAAACGTCCTCTACCAAGCCCTTTACGACAACGGCCTACGGGTGGTGGTGCTGCTGAGCATCCGCGGCGATCAAGAAGTCAATGAGGTGAAGCTGGCCAACCACCTCAACCGTCTGGCGGAGCGCTACCAAGCCAACAAGTTGCTCAAGCTCACCTTGGCGGATGCGGAGATCCAAAAAAGCTGGCAAGGGGATCCGATCCCCGTGGGCTACATCGCGCCCGACCTGCCGGATAGCTGCCTGGGCCGGCAGAAAAACCTGGCCCCTCAGATCCTGCGCCTGGCCGACCAGACGGCAGCCCTGCTGAAAAACTTTGTAACCGGCAGCAACCAGGTGGGGCGGCACGTAGTGGGGGCCAACTGGGGCGAGCAGTACCCCCTGCCGGAGGTGGTGGACGTGCGCAAAGCGCAAGCCGGGGATCGCTGTCTGCTCAACCCCGACCAGATTCTGGAAACCGCCCGCGGCATTGAGATCGGCCATATTTTCCAGTTGGGCCTCAAGTTTTCGCTGCCGATGCGGGCCAGCTTTACCGACGAGCAGGGATCCGAGCAGCCCCTGTGGATGGGCTGCTACGGCATTGGGGTATCGCGCCTGGCCCAGGCGGCGGTGGAACAGTCCCACGATGCCAATGGGATCATCTGGCCGGTGGCGATCGCCCCTTATCACGTGGTGGTGGTGGTGCCCAACGTCTCCGACCCAGAGCAGACGAAGGTGGCGGAAAAATTGGTGCAGGAACTGGCTGCTGCCGGCATCGAGACCCTCTGGGACGACCGGGACGAGCGGGCCGGCGTCAAGTTCAAAGATGCGGATCTCATCGGGATCCCTTACCGCCTTACCACCGGGCGCAGCCTTAAGCAAGGCAAGGTGGAATTGGCCGAGCGCGCCACCGGCCAAGCGGTAGAAATTCCCATTGAGGAAGTGGTGGCTACCCTCAAAGAGCGGATTGCTGCCGCTCTGGCTGTGCCAGATTGAGCAGGGCTTTTGTCGTAACCAATGCTGAACCTCTCTCTTCTCAAGGAAGACGAATCCTATACTTTTCGCTCTTATTTTGAGATGCCCTACGAGCCAGAGGAAATCCTGGCTCAGTTTAGCTACCGTCTGGAGATAGGAGAGTGGACATGGCCCGTTGCCCCTGCCCCACCCCAAACCCCAGCTCTGAAAAACCGGATCCGACAATTGTTGCCTTTGGTCAGCCTCACCAGCGAGACAGCCCGCCGAGAGCTGCTGGTGGCCCCTGTGCTGACGGAAGTGGCTCTTCACTGTCGAGTTCCTTTGCGGCTGGAATATCCCCTGATGGTCAACAATTGGCTCAAGGGCAGCCTTGATTATCTCTTGCGGGGCAAGAACATCCTGCTGGTGGTTGAAGCCAAAAAGGACGATCTGACGCGGGCTTTTGTCCAAATGGCGGTGGAGATGATCGCCCTGGCCCAGGTGGAGCCGCAAGCGCAGATCTACGGCGCTGTTACCATTGGATCTATCTGGCAGTTCGGGCAGATCCTTGGGGATCCGCGGACAATCCGACAAGACTTGACTTTGTACCGAGTACCGGAAGATCTGGAGAGCGTTGCCGGCATCCTCACGGCCATGGTAGGGGATCCCAGCCAACCATGAAACCCAAAACCCTCTGGTTTGCCCTGCAATTGATGGTGGCCGCTGCCGGGATCAGCGCGGCCATCAAATATGGCGGCCCCTACTTGGCCTTGCCGGAGACCCTGCCGGTGATCCTGGCCATGATCGTCTCGCCCGCCCTGGTCATGGCCGGGATCCTGTGGCGCTGGCAACAGCGGTCTTCTCTCTCCCCAACCCGCGCTCAAGACCGCCAGGGATCCCCGCCAACTGCAAACTCTGAGAATCCAAAAATCTCTCAGCCGCCTTTCCATTGACCCTCACCCCCACCCCCTCTCCCTCTGGGAGAGGGGAGCTTGGGCGCCACTGCCAGGCCGGCAGGGCGACACTCTCAGTCCAGCCAAGGGGACAGGCTACTGCTGGGTGAGGCGCAAGGTTACCGTCGGGCTGGTTTGGTTGCCGGAAGTGGCCGTGAGATTGATCTGATACACCGTGCCGGAGGCCGGAATGGGCGGCCGCACCGTAACGGTGAAGCGGCCCTGGGCATCGGCTTGCACAGTTTGGTTGGTCACCGTCTGTTGGGCGCTGATGATGCCCCCCAGCGAGGTCGAAGCCGTTACATTCACCCGCACCGAAGCGTTGGGAGCCGTCGTGCCCTGCAGCGTAAAGGAAGAGCCGGAAACCCGATCCCCATCGCGCAGGTTGGTGATCTGGGGCAGCAGGCTGGAGAGGCTGATCGTCGCGGCAACCTCTTGGGTGGCGAGCCGCTGGATACCACCGGCGGCCCCCTCGATCAGGCGGGCGGGCTGTTCTGCGGTCATAAAGCGCACCTGGCCGCCGTTTTCCAGGCGAGCGATGACGATCCCTTCGCGGGTGGCATCTTTTGGCTCGATCAGGGCGTTGACCACATAGGTGCCGCTGGAAACTTCCTGAGCCGGCAGGGTTTGCACCTGCCGCCCGTCCTGGACAAGGTAAACGGTTACCCGGCTGGAAGGAGTGCCTTTGACGGTTACCAGCAGGATCTCGCCCGCCGCCAAGGGGCGATTGCCGGCGTTGTGATCCACCAGGTCGATAGAGGCGCGGACGGGGTTACCCACGGTGAAGCTCCAGGTCACGCGGCGGGTCACCCCCTGGGTATTGGTGAACTCCAGCAGGACTTCCCGCCGTCCCGGCGGTAGCGGCTGCGAGGGACGGTAGGTGAAGAAATCCCGGGTAATCACCGACTCGGCAGTAACATCTTTGCCATCCACAAAAACCCGCACCGTCTCCGGACGCACGCTGACCCCATCTTGGCTGCGAAAAGAAGCCGAGATTGGCGAGGTGGGCTCCACATTGGTGGCCGCTTGAGCCGGGCTGGGATCCGTAATTTGTTGAGCCCTTGCCGGCAGGCCCGACAACCCCACCACCGCAGCGCCCATCACCAAGGCACGGGGAAACCAAGAATACAAGTTATCGCTCATGAGACCATCCAAAAAAAGTAAAAGTAAAGGACACTTCAGTTAGGTTACAGGCGAGTAGCTCAAAGGCAGAGCAAAGTCTACAAGAACATCGACCTGGACATCCTGTTTGCATCCTGTCATAGGGGTCGATTGCTGTCGATACGCCTAAACCTCGGGTTGGCTCTCCAACAGACCCAGCTCCAACGTCAGATTCGAGTAAGGTTGACTGCCATGTAAACTACCCGGCTCCGACCGCCCCCCTTCCAGCCCCCAACCCCCGTATACGGGGGCAGGGGGGCGGGGGGATTGAGGGGGGTACGAAGCGGGCTTTTGGTAGGCCTGCAGTTGGCAAGCCAACCACGGGCCCCCCTACATCCCCCCGCATGCGGGGGGATGTAGGGGGGCTGGTTTACAGCAACCCCCAAAAGTGCAATCCCGTTGGCACCGTTAAAATCTGCATCCCCTTCCCAACCACAGAGCGGGTTCACACAACGAAAATGCTTCCCTTCCCGTTGCTCAATCCAAAAACACTGGTGGCAGGTCTGCGAGCTGTAGGCAGGTGGCACCACCACAACCTGGATCCCTGCTCTCGCTGCCTTGTAGTGCACAAACTGCCTCAGTTGATAGAACGCCCAACTATTGGACCGCCGACGCTCGGTTTTGCTGCGCGGCGGTCGGTGGCTACGTTCCCGGATCCCCCCGCCCCCCAGTCCCCCCGTGTACGGGGGGATATAGGGGGATGCGGCGTTCATCTTCGCAAAGTTTAGAACCCGGTCGGGATCCCAAAGGCTATCTTTTGCCCGTTCAAGCTGGCATCAATTCACGAAAATAGCGCCTGTCTCTTGTAAATCGAGACAATGGTCGCCGGAGACATCGTTGACCAGGCGCACCTCTACGGTGATTACATTCAAGGGATCCACGCTCACCCGGTAGCCCACTGGGGACAACATCGGCGTGTTGATGGCCATGCAGTTGGGGATCGGCAGGTTGCTCAGACGCAGCGTTTCTCCCGGCGGAAGTTCCGACACCTTCTGGCGCGGATCGGTAAAGCCGTATTCCAGAGGCAGGCCGGTGCGATTGTGGATCACCAGCTCAGCAGGCAGGTTGGGGTTGAAGCGGGCCACCGGGCGATCGAAGACCAATTGATCCACACCCACCGGCAGGCGAGGCAGCGGCACTGTCCGAAAGGCAGGCTGAGCGACAGCACGGTGTCCACCCACCCAGGCTGACAAAGCGACCATGATCAAGCCGAGTCTTTTGCTTCCTTTCGCGTACCTCATGCCTCTGCCTCAGAATGCGCCTTGAAATTGGGATCCCCTTCCTTGCCTGCTTGTATTGTTCCCAAAAAGGGCTGGCCGGGCCAGGTGGTCGCTGTTTTTTCAAGGGTACGCCTCAGCAAGCTCCCCTTCCAGCTACCGCAGCACCGCACGGCAGAAATTCCGGGGGAGAAGGTTAAATTAGAGTTAACGGGGCATAAAGAGGCATGGCTATGCCAGAAAAACTGGAAAAACCGGAGAAAAACTACTCCTGGAAGGGCAGTGCCAACGCAGGCCGGGTACTGACGATTTTGGCCGTCGTGGGGGGAGCGGTGATTTTGCTGGCGGGCTTCCTGCAGTAGGCCGAGCTGTCAGATCCTCAGTTGCTCCAGGAACATCAGCATGTCGCCAGAAGCCAACGTTTTCCCTTCAAGGCGGGGGTGGAAAGGGTTAGCTTTCCAGAGGAAAGCGGATCTGGGGTCGTTTTAAACAAAGTTATGAAACTATGAAACAACTTTCTCGCTCCCCTCTCCCACAAGGGGAAAGGAGGTGGGGGGGAGGGGGCAAGGGTCTTAACCTTGTTTGAAACAACTGCAATGTTTTGCAAGTCCTGCTGAACAAGTTGTCAGCCTTCGCTAAGTCTTGTCAAGTTGTGCCACCATTGGGCAGCAAAAAAGACCCAGCAGAGAAGGGATCCCTGCTGGGTTTAGGCCGGAGGAGCAGAAACCTTAGCTTAGGAGACGGCGCGCGGTATTGAGCACATTCTCCACCGTGAAGCCGAACTTCTCCATGCACACGGGGCCGGGGGCAGAAGCGCCGAAGCGGTCGATGCCGATGGCCACCCCCTCAAAGCCCAGGTACTTGTGCCAGCCAAAGGTGGATCCCGCCTCGACGGAGACGCGCTTGGTGACCTTGGGGGGCAAGACCTCGTCGCGGTAGCTCTGGGGCTGGGCCTCAAATAGCTCCATGCAGGGCATGGAGACCACCCGTACCGCCCGGCCTTCCTGCTGCAGTTGGGCAGCGGCCTTCACCGCCAGCTCCAGCTCTGAGCCGGTGGCGATTAGGATCAGTTCTGGGTTGGGAGTATCCACCACTACATAGGCCCCCTTGGCCACCCCCTCAATGGAGGTGCCTTCCACGGGGTTAACCGCCTGCCGGGTAAACACCAGCACCGAAGGGGTGGAGGTGGACTCAAGGGCTACTTGGTAGGCTCCCACCGTCTCGCGGGCATCAGCGGGGCGGATGACGTAGAGGTTGGGGATGGCCCGCAGGGAAGCCAGCGTCTCAATGGGCTGGTGGGTGGGGCCGTCTTCTCCCAGGGCAATGGAGTCGTGGGTCATAATATGGAGCACCCGCGCCCGCGAGAGGGCCGACAGGCGAATGGCCGGCCGCATGTAGTCGCTGAAGACCAAGAAGGTGGCGTCGTAGGGAATGAGGCCGCCGTGCAGGGCTATGCCGTTGGCAATCGCCCCCATACCGTGTTCCCGTACGCCAAAGCGGAAGTTGCGCCCATGATAGGAGCCGGCCTGGAACTCCGGGATCCCCTTTAAATAGGTCATGTTGGAGTGGGCCAGATCGGCGGATCCGCCCAGCAGCTCTGGCACCGCCTTGGCCAAAGCATTGAGACAAAACTTGGAGAGGTTGCGGGTGGATTCTTTGCCGGTTTCGGCAATGGGAGCCAACGCTTCTTTCCAGCCTGCGGGCAGCTCCCCGGCCATGATGCGCTTGAATTCGGCGGCCTCTTCCGGGTAGGCCTTCTCGTAGGCGGCAAAGCGCTCGTTCCACTCCGCCTCGGCCTTGGCCCCCTTATCGATGGCCTGGCGGAAGTGGGCCAGCACCTCGTCGGGAATGTAGAACTCCGGCTCCAGCGGCCAGCCCAGATTTTGTTTGGTGAGTTTCACCTCCTCTGGCCCCAGCGGCGCCCCGTGGACGCTCTCCGTGCCGGCTTTGTTGGGGGATCCGTAGCCGATGGTGGTCTCGACAATGATCAAGGAAGGCTTGTCGGTAACTTCTTTAGCTTTCTGGATAGCGGCGGCAATTCCCTTCAGGTCGTGGTTGCCATCTTCCACTTTTTGCACATGCCACCCGTAGGCCTCGTAGCGCTTGCCCACATCTTCGGTAAAGGCAATTTCCGTGCTGCCGTCGATGGAGATGTGGTTGCTGTCGTAGAGCATGATCAGCTTGCCCAGCTTGAGGTGGCCGGCCAGCGAGGCCGCTTCCGAGGCCACCCCCTCCATGTTGCAGCCGTCGCCCAAGATCACATAAGTGTAGTGATCCACAATGGTGTGACCGGGCTTGTTGAAACGGGCGGCCAAGTGGGCCTCGGCAATGGCCAGCCCAACGGCGTTGCCCACCCCCTGCCCCAGCGGTCCGGTGGTTACCTCCACACCGGGGGTTTCAAAGTTTTCCGGGTGGCCGGGGGTTTTGGATCCCCACTGGCGAAACTGCTTGATGTCCTCTAGGCTCACATCAAAGCCGGTCAGGTGCAGCAGAGCATACTGCAGCATGCAGCCGTGGCCTGCCGAGAGGACAAAGCGATCCCGATCCACCCATTTGGGGTTGCGGGGATTGAACTTCAGGAACTGCTGCCAAAGCACATAGGCCATGGGTGCTGCCCCCATTGGCAGGCCGGGGTGACCCGAGTTGGCTTTCTGAACAGCATCCACCGCCAAAAAACGAATCGTGTTGATGGCAAGTTGTTCCAGAGAGGGAGGAGCAGCAACAACCATGTGGGGATCCCTATCGCTCGACATTCGCTTTCCAGTATGCCTTGACACGCCCACCGCCTAAAGGCGGGGGATTCTCGTCAAGGCGCTGTCAAGATGCCTCTAGACAGTTCCTTGAGGCAAGGCCCCAAGGTTCTGCTGGCTTGTCTGGGCAGGTTGGCTGAGACGTTGGCATTTCCCGGACGCTTGCCACCGGTTGGGTTTTTCACCGTGACTAGGGGCTCGCCTGAGAACGGTACGCCTCGGTGACAACTATACCATTGGCGAGCAGCTAAAGTTTGCTTCGCCTTTAAGGGCGGGGCTACTGAGCTATCCTTTTTCGGGCTTTGGCCACCGAGCCCGGTCTCGGCTGGGCAATAATGACAGGCTAAGCTGAGAGATACGCTTGCCGCCATTTCTGGTTGGAGGGTTTCATTGAGCGCTGTTTCTTCGCCTAGCGGCAAACCTCCCTGGCTGCGGGCCAAAGCCCCCCAGCGGGCCGGATCCGTCCAGCAACTGCTGCGGGACTTGGGCCTGAATACCGTTTGCGAGGAGGCTTCCTGTCCCAACCTAGGGGAGTGCTTTGCCAACGGCACCGCCACCTTTTTAATCATGGGCCCGGCCTGTACCCGCGCCTGCCCCTACTGCGATATCGACTTCACCAAACGGCCTCCGCCTTTGGATCCCACTGAGCCGCTGCGGGTGGCCACAGCGGTGCAACGGCTAGGGCTACGCCATGCGGTGATTACCTCGGTGAATCGGGACGACCTCCCCGATGGGGGAGCCAGCCAGTTTGTTGCTTGCATTACCGAAATCCGCTGCCGCATGCCCCAGACAACCATCGAGGTCTTGATCCCAGATCTGTGCGGCAACTGGCAGGCCTTGGAGCAAATTCTCGCCGCCCGCCCGACGGTGCTCAACCACAACACGGAAACCGTGCCCCGCCTCTACCGGCGAGTGCGCCCCCAGGGGAACTACGAGCGTTCCCTGCGGCTTTTGGAACTGGCGCGGCAATGGGATCCCGGCCTCTACACCAAGTCGGGGGTGATGCTGGGCTTGGGAGAGACCGCCGAGGAGATTTTGCAGATAATGCAAGATCTACGCCGGGTAGGCTGCGACATCCTCACTCTTGGCCAATACCTTCCTCCCAGCCCCAAACACCTGCCGGTGGAGCGCTACGTGCCCCCAGAGGAGTTTGACCACTGGCGACAGGTGGGGGAAGAGTTGGGCTTTTTGCAGGTGGTGTCCTCCCCGCTTACCCGCAGCTCCTACCATGCCGAGGCTGTCCAAGAGCTGATGCAGCGCTTTCCTCGACCAGGAACGTAGACCTAGGGGGATGGAGTCCCTGCGGAGCAGGAACAGCGGGGTCAGCTTTGCAGGCCGGCTGGCCAGCAACGCGGAGCCTAGGCGCAGAGAGATTTTCTGCGCTGGGGGGATGCGCTAGGATTGAAATGAAGAGATAGGAGGGGCAGGCGGTCGCGTCCTCGCTGCCGCCACCAGGCAGCAGGATGAGGAAAGTCCGGGCTTTCAGAAGAACACACCGCTGGGGAAAGCCCAGTGCGGGAAACCGCGAGGATAGTGCCACAGAAACATACCGCCGATGGCTGGGATCCCAGCACAGGTAAGGGTGCAAAGGTGGGGTAAGAGCCCACCAGCAGCGTCGTGAGGCGCTGGCTCGGTAAACCCCGGTGGAAAGCAAGGCCGCAGCCGCAGGACTATGGCTGTTCTTCGCCCCTGTCGGCTGCACCGAGGTCACGGTACTCAGCCAAGCGGTTGGGGGAGGGTGGTCTCGGTGGTGGTGAGCCGCTAGAGGGTGATGGCAACATCACTCCCAGAGAGATGACCGCCAGTGCGGGCTGCTCCTTGGAGCACCCCACTACAGAACCCGGCTTACAACCTCCTCATCTCTTCTTCTTTTTTTGGGATTGCCTCCTTCCAACCCCGAGAGAGTCTTTTGCACTAGGTTTCCTTCATGCCCCTCAAGGCTGCCATCCACAGCTTTACGCAGGCGTAGAGGAGAGGGGGAGTGCTGCTGTTGTTGTCATAAGTGCCCTTGTCCGCTGGGTCGGAGGAGGGCTGGTCGCCGTCGCCAGCAGGCAAGCCAGCGGTAACGGCTAATACAGCCGTCCCCAAAATCATCAGATGGAGAACTCCAGCAGCTGCGTGAAGGCACCCAGAGTCGACGGCTTGTAGCTCCGGGCTAGGGAGCTGCTGGAGGTAGTGGGCTAGCTGCTCTTGGGCCTGCAGGAAGCCTGCTCTCAAGGCGCGGCGATGCTCCTCGGAGTAGAAGCCTGCTTCTCCCACCAACGAGCGCACCAGCTCAGGGTTATTAGCTAGAGCTTGGAAGCAGGTTTGGACATAGCGGAGGAGAATGGCTTGTAGCTCAGAGCCCCGGAAGGTAGTGGGGTCTGCTGGGAGGGGTAAGTCGGCAATGCCGGAGAAAACTCCCAGCTCAGCAAATACAGCCAGGAGCAGCCCCTGCTTGCTGCCAAAGTGACGAAACAGGGTTACTTCATGAACGCCGGCCAAGTCTGCAATTTGACGGGTGGTGGTCTGAGTGATGCCCTGGCGGACGAAGAGGTCTCGAGCCGCGTTCAGCAGCCTTTGCCGGGAAGAAGGACGTGCCATGGTAGGTGATGGGGTAAGGAGTCAAGAGAAGGCGCTCAAGGTAGTGGCAATCTGCAAGCAGCACTTGCATTTGAGGTGAAATATCGTTAAGCTTAGCCTCAGGCGAGATCAAACCTGCTGCCTTTCTGCTCTCTCATAGCGGCTCTCACTGCTGAAGCTTGCTTGGCCAGGCCTTTGGGGATCCCGGCTTGCCTTTCAGGGACATGAGCTCGTTGTAAGCTAAGCCAGGGATGCGGTGGCCTATGCATGAGAAGCAACTTTGCGAGGAGGTATTTGATCCTGCGCTGCCCTTACTCCTTTTCTGAGGTTTTGCTGGTTCATGGCCGTTTCCCTTCCCACCCAATCGCTGGACAATCCCAACCGTTTTGCTTCGCTAGCTCAGCCTGAGCCCCAAAAGTCTTTTCGGTTTGCCTGGGAATTTGTTCTTTTTTTCGTTGTTTTTCACGCCCTCGCTTTAGTGGGCGGCATCGTTTGCTTTTCCTGGCCAGCCTTGGGGGTGGCCCTATTGCTTCACTGGTGCTTCGGCAGCTTGGGCATCTGCCTGGGGTATCATCGTCTGCTTAGCCATCGCAGCTTCCAAGTGCCCAAGTGGCTGGAATATGTCTTTGCTACCTTCGGTGCTCTCGCCATCCAGGGGGGGCCGATCTTTTGGGTGGCCGGCCATCGTCAGCATCACGCTTTTACTGAAGACGAAGAGCGGGATCCCTACTCTGCTCGCAAGGGCTTTTGGTGGAGCCACATGCTCTGGCTCATTTACCAACGGGAAGAGTTTTTTAACCGTGAGAAGTATTCTGCCTTTGCGCCGGATTTGGCTCGGGATCCTTTTTATCGCTGGCTAGACAAGTATGGGCTGCTGCTGCAACTGCCGCTGGCTGGAGTGCTTTACCTGCTCGGCGGTTGGCCGTTCGTTATCTACGGCATCTTCGTGCGGACAGTGCTGCTGCTGCACTGCACCTGGTTGATCAACTCTGCCAGCCACTTCTGGGGCTACCGGACTTTCGAGAGCGACGACAATGCCCGTAACCTTTGGTGGGCGGCTCTCCTCACCTACGGTGAAGGCTGGCACAACAACCATCACGCCGACCCGAAGTGCGTGAAAGCAGGTTTGCGCTGGTGGGAAATTGACATGACCTACTGGGTCATTTGGGTGTTGGCAAGACTGGGTTTGGCTCGTAAGTTGCACTTGCCTGCTCAAAGTCAGCCAACTCGCTAAACAGTCTCTGCCTCAGAGCTTCTAGAACCATCGACAGAGTTACCCCCGTCGTACGGGCAATTCCTGCTAAGACAGTTCGTTGTGCTGCTCGGCGGATCCCTCTCCCTTTTTTGGGAGAGGGGTTAAGGGTGAGGGGCCTGTATGCGCTAGCGCGAGCTCGTTAGCGGCGCAGAGCGCTCAAGGTCTGTCTCGACTTGGTTTGGAGCGGCTGCCCAGTTATCGGTTCCAGTTGGGAGGTGGGTCGGTATCGCCCTGCGGGGAGGTGGTAGTGCTCACCAAACAACCCAAAGGTCTGGCGTTCCGGTAATCCCTCTTCGGCAATGCAGGAGGGCTAGTCCTGTAACGGGCTGTACTGCCATGTCCCGTAGTGGTCAAGAACGCGCTGAACTTGCTCTGGGTCAGCGTCGGCCTCTTGGCGAATTTGCAGCGCCTCGATTTGGCTATCGGAGTAGCGAAAGATGGAGTCTTTTCTGCATTCCAGCTCTGCTTCCACCCCTGGAATGCAGGCCAGATGGGCAGCCACCTCTCGATAAACCATCAGGGGCATGGAATCATAACGAACAGCGTAGCGTTTCAACTCAGCAAGGCTCACGATAGGCAAGGAAAGGAGAAACTAGGGATCCAGGTAACAAACAGCTTCACCACAACGGCCAATGACATCTTGCGAATGTCTCGCTACTTTTGAGGTAAAAAAGCCCTGCTCTGCATTTAATTGCCTGCCAAAACAAAGAGGGGGCAGAGAGAGTCTCCGAGATGTGGCTAAGCAATTTTGTCGTTGGCCAACGTACAGCAATTGACCTGATCTAGGCAAACTTTTCCCCATTGCAAGGCCCAGCGCACCAAAGCGACGCGATTTGACGTTCGCGTCTTGCTCAGAATATTGCTGATGTGATTGTCAACAGTGCGCTTGCTAATCTCTAAGCGCTCTGCAATGTCCTGATTGGTCAGGCCCGCTGCGATTAACTCGAGAACCTGCAGCTCACGCTCCGACAACAAATCAGCGGAATGATAGTCTGCGCCCATTCCGAATGCCCAGTGTACAAACTGTAAGGATTACCTAGACCAATTCTAGGGGATCCCCTCCAACATGGATAGCCCCGCCGGAGGAAAATCTGGGGCAGTTCTCAGGTCGAAGGGCTTGGTGATGTTGATGGGAGCGCTTCTGGGCAGCTTTCACAGGGCATCGGCGTGTTTCCGGGGCAGCTCCACCTGCACCCACAGCCCACCTGCTTGCGGGTGATTGCGCAGACGGATTGTACCCCCGTGTAGTTCCACGATTTGCCGCACGATCGCCAGCCCCAGGCCGGTGCCGCCTTTGCTGCGGGCCCGCGCCGCGTCGGTGCGGTAAAAGGGTTGAAAGACCAGCTCAAATTGATCCTCCGGCAGGCCAGGGCCATGGTCGTACACCTCCAGCCGCACTTGCGATTCCTGTTCCGACAGGGCCACGTGAATGGGGGAGTCGGTTCCGCCATATTTGATGGCGTTGTCCAAGAGGTTAAGGACGAGGCGGTAGAGGCGCTGTTCATCTCCCCAGAGATAGAGCTGGGAGGGGCCGCTTAGATCCAGTTCCTGCTGGCGGGGCTTGGCCAGCGGTTCCAGGCTCTGCCAGGCTTCGCGCACCAAGCTTGCCAGATCCACCCAGCGCCATTGGGATCGCGATGCGGCCCCCAGGTTGAGGGCGCTCAGTTCCAGCAAGTCTTGCACCAACTGGCTGAGGCGCAGCGTCTCGTTCAGCAATCGTTCCACCCAAACTGCTTGCGCGGCATCGACGCGGCTGTGCAGGGTTTCCGCTAGCAGGCGAATCGAGGTGAGGGGGGTCTTCAGCTCGTGGGCCACATCCGAGGCCCAGCGATCCCGTTGTTGGGCCAGCAGAGTTGCCTCTAGGCGGTCTTCCAAGAAGATGGCCACGTGGGCCTGGGGCAGGGGCAGCCCCCAAGCCCGCAGCGGCACCGGTTTGTCCTCGCCCCCGGAAGGGTAGAAGATCCACTCGCGGCTCTGGATGGGAGCGGTAGCTTCCTGGCGGCGGGTGGCTTCGATAAGCTGATCCAACTCGTAGGAGCGCACCCACTCCAGCAGGAGCTTGATGCCCGGCTGCCACTGGCTGATGCGCAGCAGACGCTGGGCGGCAGGGTTACACTCCCAGACCACGTTGTTCTCGTCTACCCGCAGATATCCCCAGGGCAGGTGGTGGCTGAGATACCGCCAGTCCTGTAGGTATCGTTTTTGGCGGGCCCACTCCAGTTCTTGTTGGCGAAGGTGGTGGCTGAGCCGGCTGAGCATCTGTTCAGGCGAGCTGAGAGGCAGGGCCAGGTGCATCAGGGATCCCAACTGTTGCAATTGGCGGCCGAAGCGGCGCCGGCTCTGCCAGAGCAAAATCAGCGTGCCGAGTAGGCCGATGCCCAACCCAATGAGGATCCCGCTTTCCAGTCCCATGGGCCCACCCCCTTTGCCGCCATTGTCGCCCAGGCATGGGGGAGTGAATACCCAACAACGACGGATACGGCATCACATCCCTAGCGACGATGCACCATCGTCGTGCTGGCCTGGTCGGTGGGCAGCAGCAAGACTTCGCTCAGGTTGACGTGGGGGGGACGGGTAACGGCAAACAGCACCACCTCGGCCACATCCATCGCCGTCAGGGGGGTGAGGCCCCGGTAGACGGCTGCCGCCCGCTCGCGATCGCCGCGGAAGCGCACTTGGCTGAACTCGGTTTCCACCAAGCCGGGCTGGATCTCGGTGACGCGAATGGAGGTGCCCAGCAGATCCAGCTTCAGTCCCTCGGAGATGGCCCGCACGGCGGCCTTGGAAGCGCAATAGACGGCGCCGCCGGGGTAGGTCTGGCGACCGGCAATGGAGCCGATGTTGACCACATGGCCCCGGCCCCGCTCCAGCATGCCGGGCAAGACGGCGCGGGTAACATACAGCAAGCCCTTGAGGTTGGTATCGATCATCTCCTCCCAATCTTGCACAGCCCCGCTGTGGAGCTTGTCCAAGCCGCGACTGAGGCCGGCGTTGTTGATCAAAATGTCGATTTCAGCCCAGGCCGGCGGCAAAGACTGGAACGCCTGCTGCACGGCTGCCCTATCTCGCACATCCAAAGTCAGCAAGTATGAGGAAGCACCGTAAGCCTGCTGCAACTCCGCGGCCAGCTCCTGTAGCCGCTCCTGACGGCGGGCCACCAGGATCAGCTTGGCTCCAGAACGGGCAAAAAGCGTGGCACAGGCTGCCCCGATGCCGCTGCTGGCGCCGGTGATGAGCACAATGGCGTTTTCAAGCATAGTCCGCAAGAGTTAAGGGGCTACCAAGGGGATCCGCAACTCGAACGGGCCCCCGGCTGAAGAGAGTATTCCAGCAGCTTAACGCAGGCATAGAGCGTATCCAAGTGACATCCTCTCCCGCTAAGCCCTGACGGGCCGTAGACGGGAGCTTCCGAGAATCACTTCTCGGAGTTGCTGCTTCAACGGACTGGT
>NZ_JANSHP010000034.1:0-15177 GCF_047502605.1 Synechococcus sp. RC10A2 | reverse complement strand
AGATGGAGATGAGCTACCTAATTATGGTGAAAAACCCGACGGGTGGAGACCCTCTAGGCTGAGGCGAATGCTGCCACCAACCTACTTAAGAAAGTCAGCAGAACCTTGGGGCTTTGCGTGAAGGAACTGTCTAGAGGCGCTTTGACAACGCCGTTACGGGTTCTTTTGTGGACTGCGTAAGAATCCCCCGCCTTTAGGCGGTGGGAGTGTCAATTCTGGCTTTCCCGAACTCCTCTTCTTCCACCAAAATCACCGGGATGGGGCTGGTCTCCAACACCGCTTGCGAAGTGGATCCCAGCAATACTTGCTCCCAGCCGCGCTGGCCCCGCTTGCCCATGACTATATCGGTAACCTGACGCTCCTGGGCTAGGCCCACGATGGTCTCTGCCAAAGGCCCGGAGGCCAGGCAAAATTCGTGGCGAATGTCGGCCAAGAGGCGCTGGGCCAGCTGCCGCAACTGTTCTACTCTCTTCCCCTGCGGCTCGTCGGTAACATGGAGCACAATCACTTCCCCGTCCAGCCGCCGCGCCAGATCCGCTGCCTTGCGCAGCACTGCCTCGGCCAAGGGAGAAGTATCGACGGCTGCCAAGAAGCTCACCTTGCCCTGGCTGCCCACCTTGGTGGGATCCACCTCCCCTTTTTCCAGCAGGCGAGGGGCAAAGACCTGGGTCAGCCAAGCCCCTAGGGGTGCTGTGGCCAGAATCGACAAGGCCGCTATGGCCAGGATGGTCTCTCCGCCAGGGATCCCTTGGGCCAAGGGGATGCCGCCGATGGCCGCCTGCACCGTGGCCTTGGCCATGTTGCCCGGCAGCAAAAAGAGCCGCTCCCGCCAGTTCCAGTTGCTCCCTACCGTGGAAAGCCACCAGCCCAGGCCCCGGCCCAACAGCAGGCTCAGGGTCAAAAGCAGCAAGCCGGGCAAGAGCAGGGATCCCAGTACCTGCAGATCCAAAGAGGCCCCCAGCAGGACAAACAGCACGATCTCCGCCACCGTCCAGAGGGCGTCGAACCCAAGCCGCAGCCGCCGCGCCAGCGGCCCATCCAGTTGGACGAGAAAAAACCCCAGGGCCATCACCGCCGGGTAGCCGGAAAAATAGGGCCACACCTGCGACGCCAACACCAGGCCCAGCGCCAGGCAGGCTGCCAGCAACACCTCTTGCGTGCTGTTGCGCGTCCAGTTCTGCTGCACCAGGAGCGCCACCAAAAGCCGCGCCCCCAGGTAGCCGATGGCCACCCCCAGCAGGATCTCCATCCCCACCTGGAACGGCAGCCACTGCAGCGGCGACAGCTCCAGGCCGAACAGGCGAAGGCCCTCTGGAGATCCCTGCCCCAAAAAGCTCAGCAACAGGCTAAAGCCCAACAGCAGCAGCACGTCGGAAAGGGCGCTGCCGGTCAAAATGGCGTCCGGGATCCCTTTGGCCACCCCCCAGCCCAAGCTCTTGAGGCGCAACATCCCCGGCACGATCACCGCCGGCGACTCCGCCCCAATCACGCAGCCCAACAGCAAACCGGTAGGCCAGTCCAACCCCAGGATCCAGCGGCTCAAGAGCGCCACCGCCAGCGCCTCACAGGCTGCCGGCAAAAACCCCAGCCGCAGCGCCACGGATCCCTGCTGGGCCAGCTTTTCCCGATCCAGCCCCAGCCCGGCCTTCATCAGGATAATCGTGACGGCCACCAAGCGCAGATCCCCGGCTGCCGCCAACAGCTCTGGGGACAAGACCTCTTGCAACAGGATCCCGACCAGGATCATCCCCACTAGCGGCGGCATTCCCAGCCGGCCCAGGATCTGGCCGACAAAAAAGCCCATCCCCAAGATCCACAGCCAACTGCCCAGCATCAACAAAACCTCTCTCCTCGCCGTCCGCGTGTTGAAGGGCAGCCCAGGGAGAAAAAGCCGTTCGCGTTTCTGCGGGGTGAGAACTCAACATCAAAGACTCCCACTCCCTGGATCTGCCCAGAAGAGTAGGAGTCATCAGCCCCAGCTCTAAGTCTTAGAGAAACTTTATCCCTAGGATCTGCCTGAGGCGGTTGCGGCGAACCCCATCGCCCGTTGCCGGGAAGGACCAAGCAGCCTGCCCGCAACACATGTGCCCCTTACCATATCACGCCCCATCTTCCACCGCAACCAAGCGATAGGGGTGATGGGAACGGCCAATGGAGCCATAGAAATCGCTGCAGACATTGTGGGTAAAGCGATCGCTGAGGCCGCGGGTAACCTGCTGCACCACCTGGCTGCCCACTTTCTGAACCAACTTGCGCGGCAGAACCTGCAAAAACTTGGGCAAATGCAGCCGGATATTCAGCTGGAGATCCCAGTGGACGCGGGTGGTGGCCAGGGATCCCGGTAGTTCTTCCAGCCGGAAGCTGGCCCGACAATCCACCCAGTAGGGCAGGGCAGCATCCCCCGGCAGCTCAATGGAAGTCAGCCGAAATAGGTAATCTTCCTCCGGCCAAATCTTGATCCCAAAGCTGGGCTCCAGCTCAAATCCTAGGCCGCCCATGCGGAAGAACTGCAGCCTGTAGGTTTCAGCAGAGAGGGGCTCCACTCGCAACGGCTGGAAGCAGCGCTGGATCCACTGGCCATGGCCCCGCAGGTAACAAGCCAACGTCTCCCGATCGGTTTCCAGATCCACCTGGCCCCGTCGCCCGGCCTGCAACTCCAAGGGGGTCTTGGCTGGGGGCTGATCCATCTCCTCCAAAAGCGGCTCCCCTCCCTTGGACAGAGCACCTTCACTGAGGGGAACGACGGGCTTGGAGCTGGCGATAGACATCCCTAACATCTACCTGATAGTGAGCAAGAGCCACGAGGCAGTGGTACCAGAGATCCGCCACCTCGCGGGCCAGGGCTGCCTTGTCTCCCTCTTTTGCCGCCATCACCACTTCAGCCGTCTCCTCGCCGAGTTTTTTCAGGATGGCGTTGTCTCCCTTGGCCAGCAGGCTGCTGGTGTAGGAATCGGGCCGGGGATCCGCCTGGCGGGCCTTGACCACGGCAAACACCTGCGACAGGGTATCGGCGGCCGGCATGGGATCCCCTTCCTTCTCGGGGAGAGTGCGGAAGAAGCAGCTTCGCGCCCCTGTGTGGCAGGCCGCCTCTCCCACCTGCTCCACCAAGATAACCAGCGCGTCGCTGTCGCAGTCGTAGCGGATTTGCTTGACCCACTGCACGTGGCCAGAAGTTTCCCCCTTGGGCCACAGCGCCTGGCGGGAGCGGCTCCAGAACCAGGTGCGGCCCGTTTCCAGAGTCTTCTGCAGCGACTCGCGGTTCATCCAGGCCATCATCAGCACCGTCCCGTCCAGGTAGTCCTGCACGATGGCCGGGATCAAACCCTGTTCGTTGTAGCTGAGGTTGTCTAGATGGGCGATCTCCGCCGGCAGAAGAGTGCGGGGCAGATTTGCTGAAGCAAGAGAGGCCGAAGCAACAACCATCAAAGGCGGCAGAAAATCAGAAAGGTTAAAGATTCCTGAAAGCAGGATAGCAGAACTCGCCCCAGAAAGGATATCTCTCACTCCCCCCAGATCCCAACCCCGCTCGGCCACTTTCACGCGCAACAGTCGCGACCAGCCTGGCTTCTGCCGGGAGAAACTTCACCCTGCAAACCAGGGGGGCCTAGCCTGGCTTTGGCCTCAGCTTGAGGTTAAATCGCTGCGCTCACCAACTCTTTGCAGCTATGGCTGTGGGGAGTATGTCAATCCAGAGCCGCTCTCGGCAGCAGCTTCCGGGTCGGCTTGCGCTCCAGAGGCCAAGTTGGCCGCTCCAGACGGGTATCCACCAACACAGAGGCTGGGGCGAGATTAACCCGCTCCAGTAAGCGTTGCAGCAGTTGAGCATCGATGGCATCCACCCTAAGGACTCCGTCCCACGGACGCGATCGGGACAGGGTTGCCGTTCCCGCCACCAGGGGAGTGGGGGTTGTTTGCGGGGATCCCGTCTCACCGCCCCCAGCTAAGGACTCCGTCCCGCTGACGCGATCGGTCAACAGCAACTCTGCCACTGCCTGGGCCACCTCATTGCCATACACCCCATCGGGGCCAGAGGGGAGCAGATCCAGCCGTCCCTGCTGAGCGGCCAGGCGGCTTAAGCCCAGTTGCACCGCCACCACGGCCGGGCCCCGCTCCCCCCGCTTGAGGGTGCGCTGGCCGGCCAGGATGCTCTCCAGCTGCGCCTTGGCCACTTCCTGGTCGCCGCTGGGGAGCAACTGCACCAGCCCCTCCAGCCGGCTGCCGGGAGAGTTGGCGCTTGCCTGCTGCTGGGGATCCTCCCTCCACAAACGGGTTAGGTCGTAGAGCAAAATGGCATGGGGCACCGGGCGGCTGGGCTGGTTGGGGCCGGCATGGCCAGTGGCCAGAATTTCTCCTCGGTAAACCAACGAAGTGCTAAAGCCAGAGTCCAGCAGCACCGCCTCGCGGATCCCGATTTTGGGCAATAGGCTAGCCAGGATGGCGGCGTTGACGTGGGTTTTGGTAACTCCGATTACCACCTGATCCTGGTCGTCCACCCCAAAAAAGGCGCGGGGTCGGAACTCGGCGGCGCTAGAGAGGCGAAACGAGTCAATCTCCGCTGGCGAAAGGGCCCGGCCATCCTTGACCAGCCACAAGCCCGCCACAAACAGGTCCGTGACATCCGGCATGAGCTGGCGAAGGTTGTCGAGCTGAGTCATCGTGTCGGGATCAAAAGGCACAAAGCGCAGCCGATCCCTGCCCAGCAGCACCAGGGGGCGACCGCGCACCACCTTGTCGTCTTCGGGGCGACCGGGGATGAAGGTCTTGTGGTTGGCAGCCATCACCGGCCCCACCATGACGTTGCTGGCGGAGTTAATCCAGGGAATGGAGAAGAAGCTGCCGTTAATGCCCGCATCGGCCTGGTAGCGCTGGACTAGGGTCCTTACCTCGTAGCGCCGTTCTGCGTGCACTGTGGCTGCCCGTCCGCCGCGGATGGTGAGGATCCTCACCCCGTCAATGACCTCATCGGTCGGGGCCAGGGGCTGAGTCACATCCAGCCAGTAGTCGGGGCTGCGGCTGAGGGTGAAGGTGCGGGCGCCGATGATGGCCTCGGTGATGCGAAACTGGTTAAAGCGCCGTACCTCCAGCAAGTTGGGCGACTGTCCCGTAAAGCCGGGATCCATCGTAAAGGCCATCCAGTAACCCGCCTCGGCCAGGTATTGCTTTACCCGCTCGTCCCGATTGCCTTCCGGATAGGCGAAGTAGTGGATGGGGTGGCCCAGCTCCTCTTCCAGCTTGGTCTTGCAGTCAAACACCTCTCGCCGCAGACGGTTGTCGTCTAGCACCCGCAGGTCGGGAGGATGGTTAACGGTGTGGGCGGCAAAGTCGATCAACCCACTGGCGTCCATCTCCCGCATCTGATCCCAGGTGAAGTGATCTTTGCTGGTGGGCACGCCGACAAAGCCGGTCTGCACAAAGTAGGTGGCGGGGTAGTTGTACTCCTTCAGGAGGGGGTAGGCGTTCTCGTACAGGCCCAGGTAGGCGTCGTCAAAAGTGAGCAAAATGGCTTTCTCCGGCAAGGGATCCCCGTCCCGCAGGTGTTTGTAAAGCTGGTCGATGTGGATGGGAATCAGCCCCGCCTGCTTGATGGCTTCAAAGTGCTGTCGCAGCTCCGCCGCCGTGGTGTCAAACCAAACCTCTTTGCGGCCGGCCACCACATCGTGATACATGATGGCGGGCACGTAGGAGAGGCTGGCCAAGGGATCCAACGCAAAGGGATCCCGCTGCAGTTGCGGCTGTTGGGGGAGGGGCGGGCGCTGTCGGGCTGCCTTGGCCTCGGCCCGAGGCGCTGGCAACTCGGCTGGGGGTGGCAGCAGCCCCGACAGGCGGCTCACCCAACCAGGATGGGCAGTGGCCCAGGCCACCAGGGCTCCCGTCCCAAATCCCAGCACTGTGGTCAACAAAGCCAAGAAGCGGAGCAGCCGGAAGCGCAACTGGGTTGGCGGTCGCTGCGCAGAGCTAGAAAGACTTCGGCCCAGGAAGGGGGATCCCCTTTTTGCCCTAGGAACTGGATGGCCGCCCCGGCGCGTCGGCGGCTGTCGAGACGTCATGTCCTCCTCCTCACCGGCAAAACCAACGTCAGTCTACCACCCCCATCTCCTGGTTGGGGATAGGGAAGCCCTTGCCCGTGGTTCCCTCCAAAACGCCCAGGGATCCCTTTCCTCGCCCAGGTAGCACCCCAGCCCATAGAAGTGGCAGCAGAGCCAAAGCCCACCGCCCCAGATGCCTTCCAGGCAAGTTAGTCGAGGTTGCTCAACAAATTGGACTCCGTAATGCTGACGATCTTGCCCCCCCTTTGGGTAATCCGCTTTACTTCTTGAGAAAGGCGGCTGAAGGGCACTTTGTACTCGACAACGCTTTTGCGCACGCCCCCTCCCACCAGACCGGCTACCTTGATGGTGAAGATCTTGTCGCTGTTGGGCAGGGACGAGGCTGCCGAAGGGGCAACCTGAGCAGGTTTGGTCGCTGGAGCCGCTTCCGCTTGCGGTGCAGCGGCACTCTCCCGCTCCAGAAGCAGCCGCCAACTGCGAGGATAGGCGGGAGCCAGACGATAAACCACCTTGTAAGAGCCGGTTACATGGTCATCTTCCGACTCCACCCTCACCACTGTTCCTGCTGGGATATCCAGTTTGGCGCCCTTGGACATGACTTTAATTCCAGGCCAATTGGTGGGCACATCCGTCAGCAGCTCAACTTCAAAGGACTGATCCCCCAACAACAACTTGGCCATGTGAATAACTCCGTTTTGCTCATCAGCAGGCGGCAGCCGAAGATCTGTGGCCGACCACGGCTTCACCGCTAGACATTTTACCGTTGCGGCTGCACCCCCTGAAGCTTCCCGCCGGCATCTGTCATCGAAAGTGGGTTTGTTGTAGATTTGTTAAGAAGTTGTAGTTGTCCCGAAGGTGGAGGGATCCCTATGCTGAGTGTGGCTCTGCCCGATCTGTCGGCAACTTCGGAGAGGTTGACGGCCGCCTTGCAGCCAGTGGCCCAGTTTTTTGCCGGCTTCAACCTGCCCCAGCCAATCGTGCAATGGGGACATCCTTTGATGATGGGCATTGTGGTAGTGGTCATGGGCAGCTTTGTCGGCCTGACCGGCTGGCGGGGGCGGGTCTTGCGCCTAGCAGCCGAGGGATCCCTGCCGGAATCGGCCCAAAAGCCGCTTTGGGATCACCGCAAGCTGGCCCCTTGGATGGCCACCTTCATTGCCCTAGGCTACACCGGCGGCCTTCTCTCCTTGGTCATGCAGGGCCAGCCCCTGCTGAGCAGCCCCCATTTTTGGACGGGATCCCTGGTGTTGCTGCTGTTGGCAGCCAACGGTGCCCTGTCCCTAAGTGGCTTTGGGGGCAACCGCGAGGCCCTGCGCACCACCCATGCCTACTTAGGCAGCCTCATCCTCTGCGTGCTCTTCGCCCATGCTTTGCTGGGACTGAAGCTGGGCCTATCTCTGTAGGCGATCCCGGCTTTCTTCCTTCCAGTGCCTGGGGTGGGGGCGTTGCTCAGCGAAGTAAGCAGAACCTTAGGGCTTTGCCCTAGAGAACTGTGTAGGGGCGTCTTGACAACGACTTGATGAGTCCGCTTGTGGACTGCGTAGGAATCCCCCGACTTTAGTCGGGGGAGTGTTTCGGGACAAAGAGACGGCCCCAGAAGTTGTAGCCGAGGGATTTTTCTGGAACTTCAAGGGAGATGAGGCTCTGTTCCCGCTGGTTTCCGAAGCCTAACGAATTCGTCTAGCCCACTTTTCAATCCCCTACTTCCAGTTCATACCTCCCTGGCGGAACCTCTGCCCTACCAGATTAGCGCCGTCTATGAAAAAATGCTGACGCGGCAGCCGCTGCGCTTTTTGCTGGCTGAAGATCCCGGCGCCGGCAAGAGAGTTATGGCGGGGCTCTTGATTCGCGGCAATCTGCACCGTTGTCTCATTGTCTGTCCTGGCAGCCTAGTGCTGCAGCGGATTGAAGCTGCGCGAACGGGAAATTTGTTTCAAGAGATCCCTTTGCTGATTGCCCGGCTGGATAAACTGAGCCGAGATGAGGCGCTGCAAGAAAAGCTGAAGGCAACAGATTGGGATTTGATTGCTGTCAATGAGGCTCACAAGCTCTCGGCCTCTTTTTTCGGCGGAGAAGTCAAGGAAACCAAGCGCTATAAGCTAGGTAAGTTGCTCTCCCAGCTAACGCGCCATTTCTTGCTAATGACAGCTACCTCCCACAATGGTAGGGAAGAGGATTTTCAGCTCTTCCTAGCCCTTCCGGGCGGGGATCGCTTTGAGGGAAGATTCTCAAGAAAGTGATGGCAATTATTGCGGAACAACCAGACTTCTACCTGTGGCAGTATCAAGAACTCTTGCGGGAGGGCTTAGCGATTGATGTGAGTACCGTCACGATACACAATCTCTTGAAAAAGCAAGGAATGACTCTAAAAAAAGACTTACCGCAGTGCGAGAGACCAAGAAGAAGAGGTGCAAAGAGAACGACTAGCTTATAGTCAAGAAGTCAGGGATATTCCAGCGGAGGATTTGATTGCCCTCGACCAGACAGGGGTGTGGGAGGGAATGAAACGGGGAGTAGCTCGGAAAAGAGGGCCTATGAGCAGGAGACAGGCACTGGCTAGAGCAGTTCTGGGCGGCTTAGCTTGTGTCGGCTTAGGTTTTGGGTGTGGTCGCGGCCCTTGGCTGCGCCAGTTGGGCACCCCTTCCTCTGACGAAGCCCGCGCCATCGCGATTGATGCCCAGGGAAATGTTTGGGTGGCAGGGGTAACCGAGGGAAACTTTTTTGGCCAAAGCTCGGCGGGGAGCAGCGATGTTTTCTTGCGCAAGTACACAAGAGGATAGCTTGGTAGCCCCGTACTTGAGTGCGGGGCGGAAAAGCCCTTGAGCAACTTTAGTTGCTTCTTTGTTATAGTTAGTACAGAGCTTCTCCAGGAAAACAACCTACTGCGGTGCAAAACCCGCGCGGCAATAACTAACCTGGAGGAACTTAAGTCCGAAGTAAGCAGAACTTTGAGGTTATGCCTCAAAGGACTGTCTAGGGGCGTCTTGACAGCGCCTTCGCGAGTCCATTTTGGGCTGCGTAAGAATCCCCTGGGTGGGAGTGTCAACCAGGGAACTTTCCCCGGCCAGACCAGCGCCGGCGGGCAGGCTGCTTTTGTGCTTAAGTACGGTCGCTAAGCTGAGGTGTACGCTGAGGAGAAGTTACTGGCGGAGCGCTTGGCGCTGGCTCTATGCATCGGATAGCCGCTTTGCCAGGGGGATGGGATCCTTCGCAAGGCGGGGTCGTTTTCCTGGAGCAGGATCCGGCCCCCATCGTTGTCCTGTCGGCAGCCGACACGGATCTGACGGCCTTGAGCGCGGCGATGCGGCTGCTGCCGGCTGATTTTCCAGCGGTGCGGGCGGCCAATTTGCTGCAGTTGCAACAGCCCCTGAGCATCGACGACTACGCCGAGAAAGTGTTGCGGCGGGCCCAGGTGGTGCTCCTTCGCCTTTTGGGGGGAAGGGCCTACTGGAGCTATGGCCTGGAGGTGGCCAAAGAGGTAGCGGCAGCAGCGGGATCCACCCTGATTGTGATCCCTGGGGATGACCGCCCCGACTGGGATTTGGTCAGCCACTCCACCGTGCCCCTAGCGGTGGCAGACCGGGTGTGGCAGTACTGGCTGGAAGGGGGGGCGGCCAATGTGGCGGCCTGCTTGAAACTCTTGGCCAGGGAGTTCCTGGGGCAGGAGTACGCCGTGCCGGAGCCGCAGGTGCTGCCCCGCCTGGGGATCTACCATCCCCCCCTGCCCAGGGATCCCCACGCCCCCAAGGTAGGGATCCTGCTCTACCGGGCCCATGTTTTGGCGGGGAATACGCAGCCCATAGATGTCCTGGCCGAAGCCCTGCAGGAGCGGGGGTTGCAGCCGCTGTGTCTTTATACCTACAGCCTGCAGGAGCCGGACTTGCCCCAGGCCATGCGGGAGCACTTCGGCGGCCAAATTGAACTTTTGTTGAACACCACCAGTTTTTCCCTCGCTCGGCTGGAGAGCGAGCAGCCCGATGTTCGCCTTTGGCAGGAGCTGGATGTGCCGGTTGTGCAGGTGGTCTTGAGCAGCGGGTCGCGGGAGCGCTGGGAGAACGCCACGCGAGGCTTGGGGGCGCGGGATCTGGCCATGAACGTGGTGCTGCCAGAGGTGGACGGGCGCATCCTCAGCCGGGCCATCTCGTTCAAGACGGTTCAACAGTGGGATCCCCGCCTGCAGACGGAGATCATGGCCTATGAGGCCGTGCCGGATCGGGTGGCGTTTGTGGCCGAGCTGGCGGCCAACTGGGTAAAGCTGCGGCGCACCCCTGCCGAGCAGCGCCGTCTGGCCTTGATTTTGGCCAACTACCCCAGCCGGGATGGGCGGCTGGCCAATGGGGTAGGGTTGGATACACCGGCAAGCTGCGTCGAGATCCTCAAAGCCCTGGCGCAAGCCGGCTACCGCGCCTGTCCACTGCCCCAGAGCGGAGATGAGCTCATCCGCTGGCTAACCCAGGGCCAAACCTATGATCCGCTGGGATCCCTACGCCCGGCGCGGCAGGTGCTGCCGGCTGCCCTCTATCGGGAGTGGTTTGCCCAGTTGCCTGCCGCTGTCCAAGGCGATCTGCTGCGGCAGTGGGGGGATCCGCCTGCCCACGACATCCCCATTGTCGGCCTGCAGTTGGAGCACGTTTTTGTCGGGATCCAGCCGCCGCGGGGCTACGACCGGGATCCCTCTTTGAACTACCACGCTCCGGATCTGGTGCCACCCCACGAGTACCTGGCCTTTTACCTGTGGCTGCGCCAGGTGTTCGGCGTCCACGCGGTGGTGCATGTGGGCAAGCACGGCAACCTGGAGTGGCTGCCCGGCAAGGGATCCGCCCTTTCCGCCACCTGCTACCCAGAAATTGCCCTAGGGCCTCTGCCCCACTTCTATCCTTTCATCGTCAACGACCCCGGCGAAGGATCCCAGGCCAAGCGGCGGGCCCAAGCGGTGATCCTCGACCACCTCACCCCGCCCCTGACCCGCGCCGAGCTCTACGGCCCCTTGGCAGAGTTGGAGCGGCTGATGGACGAGTACTACGAGGCCCAGCAGATGGATCCGGGCCGCTGCCCCCTGATTCGCGCCCAGATCCAAGAGCTGGTTCGCCGAGAGCAGCTGGACTGGCAGTTCAACCTGGAGAAAGAGGAAGACTGGGGCCGCCTCGATGGCTACCTCTGCGAGCTCAAAGAATCCCAGATCCGGGATGGGCTGCACATTTTTGGCCGCACCCCCACTGGCGAGCAACTGGTGGATCTCCTGTTGGCCCTGGCCCGCTACCCGGGCGCTGGCCAGTTGGGCCTCACCCAGGCCATTGCCCGCGACTGGGGCTGGGACTGGGATCCCCTAGCCGTTGACCTGACAGAGCCCTGGCCGGACAAACCGCCGGCTTAGTTGCAAGAAAAGGCTCGTTGTCTCGATCCCCAACCCCCCTCTCCCTCTGGGAGAGGGGCCGGGGGTGAGGGGTTGACGTTTTAATAGCGAGTTAATAGCGAGATTGGAAGTTGCGCCGCCGCTCGCCGCCGTTACCAGAGCGGAAACCGGAGGTGGGGCGTTCTTCCCGCGGGCGAGCCTTGTTGACCTTGAGGTCGCGGCCCATCCATTCCGCGCCATCCAGAGCGGCAATGGCAGCCTGCTCTTCGGCCTCAGAGCTCATTTCCACAAACCCAAAGCCGCGGATGCGGCCCGTCTCGCGGTCGGTGGGGATCTGCACCCGCTTCACAGAACCGTACTCGGCAAACACAGCGGTCAATTCCGCTTCCGTCACCTTAAAGGAAAGGTTACCTACATAAATCGACATCGACGATCTCCGAAAGAGAGAGGAACAAGCGAGATATTCGGAGAGCCGTCTGCCAATACAAAACGTGAAAACCCGTCCAGACCGGAAGAACCGAACGCTACAACCGACATTTATCTCGAGCTAAGCCTTATCGTAACACAGAGATGGGGAATGGCCACTGCAATTTCGCAAAAATAGCCGGTGCCATTAAGCTCGAGGCTACGAAAGTCGGCTGCCCAGGGCAAGAGCCGCCAAGGAGAGCGCTCCCCACTGCTCTAGCCCAACTTTTCCATGCGGGCTTGCAAAAGCTGCATCTGGGCCTCCAGCTCCGCCAGTTGCTCGCGGCTGGCCTGCACCACTTCGGGGTTGGCCCGGCTGAGGAAATTGGGGTTCTCCAGGCGGGCGCGGATCCCTTGGGCTTCTTTTTGCAGCTTGGCCAGATCTTTTTGCACCTTGGCCCGCAGCGCCTCCACATCCACCAGCCCTGCCAGGGGCACCACCACCTGCACTGTGCCCACTACGGCAGCCGCCACCTGCTTGGGATCCCTGGCCAGGGATCCCGTGATTTCTAAGGACTCCACCTTGGCCAGCTCGCGGATGTAGGCCTGGGCGGCGGTGAGAATCTGCTGCTCCTCAGGATCCTCGGTAACCAGCAGGGCAGTGATGGTCTGATGGGGCTTGAGGCCAGCTTCCGCTCGCAGGTTGCGCAGGCTAGTGATGAGTTGGGTGACCAAGCCAAACTCCCGCTCCAGTTGCGGGTTAACCCAGCTGGGGTCGGGGGTGGGATAGGGCTGGACGGAGATGGAGGTGGCTTGGTTGGCCTGGGTGAGGAGCTGCCAGACTTCTTCGGTGATATGGGGCATCCAGGGGTGCAGCAGCCGGAGGATGGTCTCCAGCACGCTGGCCAACACCTGCTGTGCCGTGCGCTTGGAGGTGGGGTCTTCCCGCCGCAGCCGCGGCTTGACCAGCTCGATGTACCAGTCACAAAAGTCATCCCAAATCAGGGAGTACAAGAGCCGCGCCCCCTCGCCCAGGCCGTAGGCTTCCAGCTCTTCAATAACCTGGGTGGCCGTGGAGTGCAGCCGCGACAGGATCCAGCGATCGGCCAGCTCCAGCGCCTCCGGAGCCGGGGATCCCAGTTGGGCGGGGGTTTGCCCCTCTAGGTTCAGCAGCACAAAGCGGGAGGCGTTCCAGATCTTGTTGGCAAAGTTGCGGGCCGCCTCGACGCTGGCGCTCTCGCCAGTCTTGCGGTCGTAGGCCAGGCGGATATCCTGGCCGGCCCCCACCACTTCTTTAACCAAAGCGTAGCGCAGGGCGTCGGTGCCGTACTTGTCCAAAAGCTCGATGGGATCGATGCCGTTGCCCTTGGACTTGGACATTTTCGCCCCGTGCTCGTCCCGCACCAGGCCGTTGATGTAGACATCTTTGAAGGGGATCTGGCCGGTAAACTGCACTCCCATCATGGCCATGCGGGCCACCCAGAAGAAGATGATGTCGAAGCCCGTAGACATCAGGGAGGTGGGGTAGTAGCGCTTGAAGTCCTCCGTCTCCTCCGGCCAGCCCAGCGTGGAAAAAGGCCACAGCGCCGAGCTAAACCAGGTGTCCAACACATCGGGATCCCGCTCCAGCCGCTCCACGTCGGGGCCGAACTTCTCCCGCGCCTTGGCCCACGCCTCTTCGGCGTTGCGGGCCACCACAAAAGCCTGCGGATCCTCAGGGAGCTGGCCGTCGATGACCGCATACCAGGCCGGGATCTGGTGCCCCCACCACAGTTGCCGCGAGATACACCAGGGGCGCAGCTTCTCCAGCCAGCCCGTGTAAACCTTGGTCCAGCGCTCCGGAATAAAGCGGGGGTTGTGGTGTTCCCGCTCCTCCTGCAAGCAGCGGGCCGCCATCCCAGAAACATCGCAAAACCACTGAATGGAGAGCAGCGGCTCAATGGGCACACCCCCGCGGTCGCTGTAGGGCACGCTGTGGGTGTACTCCTCCACCTTCTCCAGCAGGCCGTGCTCAGCAAACCACTGCACCACCTTCTCGCGGGCCACAAAGCGATCCAGGCCGGTGAAGGGATCCCCGTTCTCGTTGAGGGTGCCGTCCTTGTTGAGGATGTTGATCAAGGGCAACTGGTGGCGCTGGCCCATCTCAAAGTCGTTGGGGTCGTGGGCTGGGGTAACCTTGACGCATCCAGACCCAAAGGTGGGATCCACATACTCGTCGGCAATGATGGGGATAAGGCGATCCTTGATGGGCAGCCGAATGAACTGGCCGATGAGATGGCGGTAGCGCTCGTCTTGGGGGTTGACCGCCACGGCTGTATCCCCTAGCATCGTCTCAGGGCGAGTGGTGGCCACCACCAGGTACTGGCTGGGGTCGGCAGCCAAGGGGTAGCGGAAATGCCAGAGGTGGCCCTTGACCTCTTTGTTGTCCACCTCGATGTCGGAGACCGCTGACTGGGTGGCCGGACACCAGTTGACCAGATACTCGCCCCGATAGATGAGCCCTGCTTCGTAGAGGCGGACAAAGGCTTCTGTAACGGCTCGGCTCAGCCCCTCATCGAGGGTAAAGCGATCCCGTGTCCAGTCCAGCGACAAGCCCAGCCGCCGCAGTTGGCTTTTGATGGTGCCCTGCGACTCCTCCTTCCAAGCCCAGGCCCGCTCTAGAAAAGCCTCGCGGCCCAGGTCAAAGCGGCTCTTGCCCTCCTGGCGCAGTTGGTTTTCCAGAATGGTGTGCACGGCAATGCTGGCATGATCCGTGCCCGGCAGCCAGAGGACGTTGTAGCCGCGCATGCGCTTGTAGCGCACCACCACATCTGGCAGGGTAAAGGCAAAGGCATGGCCCATGTGCAGGCTGCCCGTGACATTGGGCGGGGGCAGCACCATGCTGAAGGCTTCCCCCGGCGCCTTGGGATCCGCCACGTAAAACCCCTTTTCCTCCCAAAAGCGCTGCCACTTCGGCTCGGTCTCGAAGGGGTTGTACTGGCTGGGCAGGTTGGCGGAGGAAATTGCAGCAGTCATAGGGAGGATAGGCCAACGGCTGAGAAGGATGAATCACTTTATCTTTATAGAGTAGCAGTTCAACCCTTTCCTTTGCCCTTCGGGGTAGAGTGGCCCATCGGTCTTGACCCCGATCACACAGCTAGAGAGGGATTCCGAGCTAGGGTACTGACATCCTCAGCGTTTGGGTACGGCGTTATGTTCAGATCATTGACGGCAACGGTACTGATGGCCCTGATGGCTCTATCCCCTGGGATCCCTGCCTTGGCGCAACAGGACTGGAAGAGCATGACTCTAGTCAATAATAAGCTCAACTATACTGAACTGAAAATAATGTATAATATGTTCAGTACGGATTACTACCAGTTGATCTTTCTG